>JAFULN010000040.1 GCA_017473335.1 Erysipelotrichaceae bacterium | reverse complement strand
TTGATTTTTCTGCGTTATGCATATAGCAGATTTAAAATGGTAGAGGCAGAAATTCTTAAGAATCGCCCGTCTCGTGGTGGCAGAGTAATGCCGGTAGAAGCGAGTGACTTTACCGCTAAAAGTGCGCTCTTTTTACCAAAAGAAGCACAGTATGACTATCTGGTAAATCTTCCATCAGATATTTCATCTGCAGGTCTTGTAAATAAAGACGGTCATGTTATGAATAGCCTTGGAGAGGTTGTAAACAATGCTATGGTATTGGTAGAAGACCAGAGCGAACAGCTTGTTGGTGTATTGCCTAAAGACTACACAATGTTCAATGATGATCTTCTCGGCGAACTCTTGCGTATTTTTAACAACAGCGCACTGGATGAAGTTGGCGGTGACATTATCGGTCGTATTTATGAATACTTCCTCAACAAATTTGCGAAAAACATCGCTTCTGATGATGGCGTTTTCTTCACACCAAAGTCATTGGTAAAAATGATTGTAAACATTATTGAGCCAAAGAACGGTATATTGCTTGACCCTGCCTGTGGTTCCGGCGGTATGTTCATTCAGTCCGGTGACTTTGTAAATCAGTCCGGTATGAATGCAAACAGTGCCATGACTTTCTATGGCCAGGAAAAAGTTGAATACAATGCACAGCTGTGTCTGATGAATATGGCTGTTCATGGACTTACAGGTGTTATCAAATCCGGTGATGAAGCCAATACATTCTATCACGATGCCCACAATCTGGATGGCTGCTGTGATTATGTAATGGCAAACCCACCTTTCAATGTGGACAAAGTAAAAGCAGAGTCTTGCGAAAACGCAAAACGTCTGCCATTTGGTATGCCCGGAATTAACAAGAATAAGGAAGTTGGAAACGGTAACTATCTGTGGATTTCTTATTTCTATAGCTATCTGAACGAGAATGGCCGTGCCGGTTTTGTTATGGCTTCTTCAGCTACAGACAGCCAAGGTAAAGACAAAGATATTCGTGAAAAACTTGTAAAAACAGGTCATGTGGATGCAATGATCAGTGTAGGCAATAACTTTTTCTACACAAAATCTCTGCCTTGTTCTCTGTGGTTCTTTGATAAGGGCAAAAGCGAAGCTATCAAAGATAAAGTTCTGTTTATTGATGCACGTAACTACTACACTGTTGTTGACCGTACATTGAATGAATGGTCAGAGTGGCAGCTGAAGAATCTGAATGCGACTGTATGGCTCTATCGTGGTGAGACAGAAAAATACACAGCATTACTGGATGAATACAGAGCTGTGTTGGGCAATGGTTCCTTTGAAGACATTCTGCATCAGTTGAAAGACGAGCTGAAAGATCTGCAGAAACGTGCGAAACTTGAAGTAGATAACGCAGGCCGTACTGATAAAAAGCGTATTCAGGCTGAATACGACAAGATGATTGCTGATAAGAATGAAGAAATCACCGTAGCAAAAGAAGCACACTGGCTGTATGAAAAATTCGGTGATGGCGTGTATGTTGATGTGCTTGGTCTGTGCAAAGTTGCTGATATTTCTGAAATTGAAGCGAAAGGCTGGTCTCTGACACCGGGCGCTTATGTAGGTGTTGCACCGGTGGAAGATGATGGTGTGGACTTTGAAGAACGAATGGCAGAAATTCATCGGGAACTGTTATCTCTGCAGGCAGAATCAAATGATTTGATGGATACTATCTCTAAAAATATGAAGGAGATGGGGTTATGAGTTGGGAATATGTTAAATTAGGAGATTTATATAGTGTTCATAACGGATTGTCTAAAGGTGGGAAATTTTTTGGTTCTGGTTATCCTTTTTTGACATTTTCAACTGTTTTTAATAATTATTTTATACCAGACGAATTAACTGATTTAGTACAATCTACTGAAAAAGAACAGAATAATTATTCAGTAAAACGAGGAGATGTTTTTGTTACAAGAACAAGCGAAACATCTGATGAACTGGGAATGAGTTGCGTTGCATTGAAAGATTATCCACATGCAACATATAATGGATTTACCAAAAGAATGCGTCCCTTACAGGATGGAAGGGTTTTGCCTGAATATATTGGTTACTATATGAGAATGCCAAGTTTCAGGGGGGAATTTCAAGCTTTTTCAACTATGACTACAAGAGCAAGTCTGAAAAATGAAGATTTGCTTGGATTAAAAGTGGCATTACCACCAATTGAAACTCAAGAAAAAATTGCAAGTACTTTAAAAGCATATGATGATTTGATTAAAAATAACCAGAAGCAAATCAAACTTCTTGAAGAAGCAGCACAGCGTTTGTATAAAGAGTGGTTTGTGGATTTGCGCTTTCCTGGACATGAAGATGTGGTTATCGTAGATGGCGTACCAGAAGGGTGGGAGAAAGATAAGGCTGAAAGATTCTTTAATATCACTATTGGCAAAACACCACCTCGTGCTGAAAAACAATGGTTTGTAAATGGAAATGATGGAGTACCATGGTTGTCTATTTCAGATATGGGAACTTCAGGGGTATATTCATTTACTACAAGCGAAGGTTTGACGCAAGAAGCAGTAAAAAAACATAATATGAAGGTAGTGCCTGCAGGTACTATATTTGTAAGTTTCAAGCTGACAGTAGGGCGTGTTTCTATCGCAACTACTGATATGTGCACAAATGAAGCTATAGCGCACTTTTATATTGATGATGATTTTAAACAGGCTTATACATACTGTTATTTAAATAACTTTGAGTATGATACATTAGGGAATACATCTTCAATTTCCAAGGCTGTAAATTCAAAGATTATAAAAGCTATGCCATTTGTAATGCCAGATGAAGCAACTATTTTAGCATTTGATAGAATAGTTGAGCCTATCTTAAAGGAAATAAAAAACAAACAAATAGTATGTATTAAGTTAAAGGAAGCCCGTGACCGATTATTACCAAAACTGATGAACGGAGAAATTGAGGTGTAGAATAATGGACAAGCTGGATATATTAAATCGAGATGAGTTTGTAGAGCAACTTGTTCGTTTGGTGGAAAATATTTCCGAGAATAAGACTTCAACCTGCTTTGCGATAAATGGAGCTTGGGGTAGCGGTAAAAGTTTTGTTTTAGATATGTTTGAGGAAAAACTTTCCGTAATTCAATCAGAGGAAACTTTTAATGAAAAATATTTTATTGTGCGATACAATTGTTGGAAATATGATTATTACGAGGAGCCACTCATAGCAATTGTATCTTCAATATTGGTCGAAATAGAAAAAAAGACAAAAATTATTCCTGATAGTGAACAGAAAAGCAAGGTTATTGGTATGTTAAAGGCTACAAGTGATGCGCTTTTAACCGTTGGTAATGCAATGGTTAAAACCAAAACGGGTATTGATTTTAAAAAAGGGCTTGAAACATTACTTAAAGGGCGTAAAGCTGGTGGTGAGGAATATGAGAAAAAATACGGCCATGATAAATATTTTCAGCTGAATAAAGTTATAGATACATTATCAGAGTCGTTACAAAAAATAGCTAAAGAATACACAGTTGTAATTATTGTAGATGAACTGGATAGATGTGTACCAGAATATGCAATAAAAGTTTTGGAACGTTTACACCATCTTACCGAAGAAAAAAGCAACATAGTTACTATTGTTGCTGTCGACAAAGAAAAATTAAAAGAAAGTATAAATCATATATTTGGTTTTAAATACGCCGAAGAATATCTTAAGAAGTTTATAAATTTTGATATAACCTTAAACAATGGTGAGGTTTCTGAAAAAATTACAGAAAAATATGCAGAGTATATAGGTTTATTCAATGAACAAATTATTCCGTTTGATGAACCTATAGAGGAATATGTACAAATAATATTTAAAGATATAGATCCTCGAACACAGGAACAGTTGATGCGAAGGGCGATGCTTATACATAAGTTGTTGTTTACAGATGAAAAAGACTATTCTTTTATGTGCGTAGAATTGTTAGCTACTATTTTGTATTATAAATATGGTTACAGAGCATTTATTGGTACAAACACATTAACAATTAATTCGTTCGATAGTATATTTACACCATTTTCTAATAGCATGAAACCACCACTTGTAGAATTTTTTGGTAAAAAATTTAAAGAAATCAAATTTGATGTACGCCATAGTGGATATGCAAATGAACCTTCAGATTATGTTTTTCCAGAAACATTAACTCTTTCATCCGCTATTTTGTTTACTTGGTGTTGGCTTCATGGTCACCGTAATGGGATGATAAATATGAAGTATATAAAAGGCGGAGTATATGAGCCACTTATAAATAATTCGAACGAATTAAAAAAATTTGTTGAAACATTACGAATGATAAAATAGTAAAGGAGAAAATATGAGCTACGATTATTCCGAAAATATACTTGTTCAAGAAAGTGCCGGTAATCTGCTCCGTGATGAACTGGGCTGGGATGTCCGGTTTGCTTACAATACAGAAATTTTAGGAAAAAACGGCACTTTCGGCAGAGAAAGCTACAAGGATATATTGTTGTTCCGTTATTTCCGTGAAGCGCTGAAAAAACTGAATCCATGGATAAACGACAGCCAGATTTCTGAAGCGCAGAAACTTCTGGAAAACAGATTGTCCACTTCTTCTCTGTTACAGGTGAATGAGGAGAAATATTTTCTTATTCGTGACGGTATTCCTGTAACTGTGAAGAAACCAAATGGACAGACTGAAACAAAGAAAGCTACAGTAGTAGATTTTCAGAATCCGGATAACAACTATTTTCTTGCTATTAAGGAACTGAAAATTCATGGCGATTTATATCGCCGCAGAACGGACATTGTAGGTTTTGTTAATGGTATTCCGTTGCTGTTTGTGGAACTGAAAAAGAATACTGTTGATGTTCAGAATGCATACGATGACAACTACACAGATTATCAGGATACGATTCCACATCTGTTCTATTACAATGCGTTCCTTATGCTGTCCAACGGCACAGAAGCGAAAGTAGGTACTCTTGGCAGTAAGTATGAGTTCTTCCATGAGTGGAAACGTCTCGCAGAAGAAGACCAGGGTAATGTTGCGCTCGAGACAATGCTCCGTGGCATTTGTAAGAAAGAAAACTTCCTTGATCTGTTTGAAAACTTTATTCTGTATGATCACTCCGGTGGACATACAGCAAAAATACTTGCTCGTAATCATCAGTATCTGGGTGTAAACGAGGCAATGAAAGCCTATGCAGTAAGAAAACTGAATGATGGTAAATTAGGCGTTTTCTGGCATACACAGGGTTCTGGTAAGAGCTATTCTATGGTATTTCTCGCACAGAAAGTACGCAGAAAATTTGAGGGTTCGCCGACATTTGTTATTTTGACTGACCGTGAGGAACTGAACTCTCAGATCAGTGATACTTTTGAAAACTGTGGATTGCTTGGTAAGACAAAAGCATCACAGTTTATTGCTACAAGTGGCGATGACCTTGTGCAGAAGCTGAAAGGTAACCCGAGTTTTATTTTTACGTTGATTCAGAAGTTTAATAAACCAAATGCAGAGCCTATTTATCCGGACCACGATATTATCATTATGTCTGACGAAGCTCACCGTAGCCAATACGGTATCTTTGCAGATAACATGATGAAATTACTGCCTACAGCAGCACGTATCGGTTTTACCGGAACACCGTTGCTGTCCAGTGACAATATCACTGCCCGAACCTTTGGTGGCTATGTGTCTGTTTACGACTTTAAGAGAGCGGTGGAAGATGGTGCAACAGTTCCGCTTTATTATGAAAACCGTGGCGAAAAGATTGTAGACTTACATAACCCTGAAATTACAGAGCAGATTCTGGATGCCATCGAAAATGCGGACCTTGATGTTGACCAGCAGGATAAGTTGGAAGCAGAATTTGCAAAAGAAATACATTTGCTGACAGCTGAGCCGAGATTGAAATCGATTGCTCGTGATTTTGTAAATCATTATTCAGACTTGTGGACAAGTGGTAAAGCTATGTTTGTTTGTCTGAATAAAGTAACCTGCGTTCGCATGTACAATTATGTGCAGGAATACTGGAAAGAAGAAATCAAAAAGCTGAAAGCTAAAATAAAAAAAGCCACTCAGCAGGAAGCTCAGGAATTAGAACGCAAGCTGAAGTGGATGCAGGAAACAGAAATGGCTGTTGTTATCAGTCAGGAACAGAATGAAATCCAGACTTTTAAAAAGTGGAATTTGGATATTAAATATCATCGTGCAAAGATGGAAAAACGTGAGTTGGATAAGGAATTTAAAGATTCTAATAATCCGCTTCGTGTGGTTTTCGTTTGTGCAATGTGGCTTACAGGTTTTGACGTGAAATGCTTGTCTTGTTTGTATCTGGACAAGCCATTGAAAGCACATACTTTAATGCAGACAATTGCCCGAGCAAACCGTGTCAGCGAAGGCAAGAGCAATGGTTTGATTGTTGACTATATCGGCATTGTAAAGGCTCTTAGAAAGGCTCTGGCAGATTATACAGCTAATGTTGGTGGTAATGGTGGAACAGACCCAACTGTAGATAAAGATGAGCTGATAGCACGTATTATTGAAACTATAGCTAAAGCAAAAGCATTTTTATTGGAGAATAATTTTGATTTGCAGATGCTGATTGATGCCTATGATTTTATGAAATTATCTTATCTGCAGGAAGCAGCAAATGCTGTTTGCGGCACTATTGAAGATAAGAAGACATTTACTACATATACTTCTGAACTGAATCGACTTATGAAGTATACTGACCGTGATGATATTACCGGCCACACTCGTAAGGAATATGAAGCGATTGCAGCCATTTATGCTGAACTGCAGAAAAAGCGCAAGCATGTTAACACTACTGATTTGATGGTGCAGATTAATGCGATTATCAGTTCCTATGTGGAAATTCAGCACATGCCTTCAATAGTACGTGAAGAACCACGCCGTTTTGACATAAGTGCTATTGACTTCGACTTGCTTCGCAGAGAGTTCGCCAAAGTGAAGAAAAAGAATCTGGTGTTAAAAGATTTGGAAGAACTTATCCAAATGAAATTAGACCGGATGCTGTTTACCAATCCAGACCGTATAAATTATTATGAGCGATATCAGCAGATTATTAATGATTATAACAGCGAGCAGGACAGAGCGACCATTGAAAAGACTTTTATGGAGTTGATGGATTTGGCAAACAAGATGAATCAGGAAGAACAGCGTTATGTTCGTGAAGGATTTGCAAGTGATGAAGAACTTTCATTCTACGATATGCTGTTCCGTGAGGATTTGAGCAAAAACGACATCAAGAAACTGAAAGAAGTTGCTACATCATTGCTCCAGAAAGTTAAAGCAAAGATTGCGGAACTGGATCATTGGACTGATAAACAGGAAACAAAGTCTGTGGTAGATAACTTAATTCGTGATACTCTGTGGAATGAACTGCCAAGATGCTACGATGAAGTAAGTATTTCTGTATATCGTCAGCAGATTTATGAATATGTGTATACACGATATAAAGAGGTTGCGTAAACGAGGATAAGGAGACTAACATGTATAAAATAATAGATGAATTGGGAACTGTTTACACACAATACGTATATTCTAAAGAAGCAGATTTTGAAAAAATGATAGTTGAGAACTCGGATAAAATATTTGGTTCAACCGGTATATACTTTGATATTAAAAAGTTGATTGGTACTCCTAAAAAGGGAGCAACAATACCAGATGGATATTTTTTGGACCTTACATTTCATAATGATCCTCGTTTGTATCTTGTGGAAGTAGAATTAAATAGCCATGATGTATATGGTCATATAGGAGAACAAATTTTAAGGTTTGGGATTTCTACTGAAACAGACAAGTATAAAATCAAAAACTGTCTTCTTACTGAAGTAAATAAAGATGATCTTAAAAAGCAAAAACTTGTCACATATTTCTCAAAATCTAAATACGACAATATTAATGAGCTGTTGGACAAAGTAATTTTTGATAACAAGCCAGCTGCAATAATTGTTATTGATGAAGCAACAGATGAACTGTACAATGTGATGGCTCAACTAACAATGTCTACTGAAGTTATAGAGGCGCAGACATATGTATGTGGAGATAAAAAGCTTCATCGTTTTTCTCCATTTAAGGATGAAGTTATAACTGATTTATCTCCGGATATTGATGCAGATGAATTGGATACTATAGTTGTACCTGCGAGAGAAGACGGCTTTAATGAAGAGTTTTTGAAAAACAATCGATGGTTTGCAATCAGGATATCCAGTGCGATGATTGATAAGATTAAATATATTGCAGCGTATCAGGTTGCTCCTGTTTCTGGGATTACACATATTGCAGAAGTAGATAGAATCGAAAAATATAAAGATACAAACAAATATATTGTGTTTTTCAAAAACGAAACGACAAAGAAAATCAGCAAGATATCATTAGGAAAGAAAAAAGGAATGGCTCCACAGGCTCCAAGATATTCTTCTCACAAAACAATTCTAACTGCAAAAACATTAGATGATTTGTGGGATAAATTATAATTGTAAAGCATACAAGGGTGTCTTGCAGATAAGATAGCATTTGTATGCTTTTATTATTACATAAGAGGAAAAGTATATGGAAAAACCGCAATATATTGATTGGATAGTTGAAGAAACTGGCATTGTAATTAAAGATAATATACCACTAAAATGCTATAAAATTGATTACAAAGACGATGAAAGTATTCTTGATGACTGGGCATTGCACATTAGAAAAAACTACATAGAAGATGTTGAACTTAAAGAAGACGCAGCTGACAATGCAATGACTGTTGAACAGTATTTGCATGATTATGTAATTCCACAAAAAGGAGAAGATTTAGGAGCTACGGCACGTTCTGCGGACATAACAGAAATTTTAATTTCTGATTTATTAGAGTTTGTTCATCAGTATTCTGTTCCGAGATATAAATTGAAGAACAGATCAGGAAAAAATAATTCACAACAAGGAACGGATGTTATTGCATATAAGTATAAAAACAAAGATAAGACGCCGAACGATAAAGATGAGTTAGTAGCGGCAGAAGTTAAAGCAACACTGTCTAATTCGGAGTATACACCAATCAAAAATGCAATTATCGATTCCAGAAAAGATGAGCATCGTTTAGCAAGATCCGTAAACTACTGCAGAAAACGATTAAAAGAACTGGGGAAAATAGAAGAGGCGGAAGAAGTAAAGAGATTCTCGTTTAAACCGGATAATAATTATCGAATCACATATGTAGCTGCTGGAATTAGCAGTCGTGAAAATGTAGATGATGTCATAGAATTAGATTTTTCTGGTGAAGAACTTGAAATTAGAAAAAATGAACTGATTTTTTATGTGCATGGTAAAAAGTTGATGGAATTAGCTCATAACATTTACGAGAGGTGTTGTAAATGATTTTTGGGAAAAATGCAAGCTTAATGTTAAAATATCAAAAAGCAAAAGCCAAAATGGTTGAATACGATGTTTCAAAGCAAGAGTATCCACATTTTCCGCTGAATTCTAATGAATTATCGTATCCAACAACTTATGTGTTGTCACGATACTCAGAATGCATCATAGAAAATAATCAGGACGAATTAAAAGAGCTGGAGTTACTTTTGAATGCAACTGCAGAATATTATGACTCAGCTTTTAAGTCTAAAGATAGACCAGAATACGATTGGGATTTTTTGTTGTCTGGAGCATCTGCCTATTTCCTAAGGAAGGACTTTGGCAGTGCTAAAGTGTTGGCAGCAAGCGTAGTTGATTTAATTGATGATGAACGCTCTCCACAGAAATTATTGACGAATATCTATAACTATCTTCTGAGTGGAGTATATTTGCCATATTTGAAAGTTATAGATACTTATGAACGGATAAATAATTTTTTCTTGGATTATTTTGGCAAAGGTAAGTCTTTAGAAGCGTTAAAGTCAAACTTGTGGGTATATAGAAATGAAATATATAAGAACGGAGATCCGGACAGTATATTCTATGTAGATATATTAGTGGCAGTGATTATTGTGGCGTGCGATAATTCGTCATGGAGTCTTTTGCCGAGTAGTTCAGGTATCCCGAATGAAGAATGGGAGCCATATCTGCAAAGTAAGATGTCAATAAAGATGTTATGGCCAGCACAAAGATTAATAGCCGAAAAGGGTTTGTTGCGTGGAGAAAGTTCTATTGTTCAACTTCCGACAGGGGTAGGTAAGACAAGAAGTATTGAACTAATTATTAGAGCAGCCTTTTTATCTGGACGAGCGAATAATGCTATTATAGTGGCACCATTAAGAGCATTGTGCAACGAAATAACAATGGATATGTACAAAGCTTTTGGAAATGATTTCATGATAAATCAGTTTTCTGATGTGCTTCAAAATGATTTTTGGAATTTGTTTTCTGAAGATATTAAACGGCAGATACTAATATGTACGCCAGAGAAACTGAGTTATGTATTACATCATGATCCGTTTTTCTTAAGTGCTATAGATTTATTTGTGTTTGATGAAGGTCATATGTTTGATGATGGAGGTAGAGGTGCAACATATGAGTTATTAATAACACATATACGTCAGAATATAACGAGCGAACAGCAGTTGGTTTTGCTATCAGCGGTATTGCCTAATTCAGAGGATATTGCACAGTGGTTGTTTGAAGATAGAGGTTGTTTGGCAACAGATGATAATATTGTATCTACACCTAAATCAATAGGATTTTCATCGGCACAAAGGGATATTCATTTCTTTTCTGATGATAAATCAAATGAAGATTATTATATTCCCCGAATCCTTCGAGTTGAACAATTAAATAAGTTACCCCGAGAAAGAAGTAATAAATATTTTCCAGATTTATCATCATCTACAGATGTGGCCATTTATAATGCAATAAAGTTGTGTCATAACGGCGGTGTTGCTATCTATCTCGGGCAGCAGCGTTCAATGAAAACGGTATTTGAAAGAATCATAAATTTGGATAAACGAAACTATGATTTGCAAGCATTGAAATATAATACAAATCAAGCAGAGCTTTCCAAGATCAAGGGTTTTATAGAACGTTATTATGGTTCAGAGCATTATTATACGAAAGCAGCGGAAATGGGTGTATTGCCTCATTCTTCTAATCTTCAAAATGGAGTTAAGCTTGTTGTTGAACATGCATTGAAGAAAAAATATGTTTCTTGCGTAGTTTGTACATCGACGCTTGCACAAGGTGTAAATATTCCGATTAAATATTTATTGGTTACAAGTATTCGCAATATATTGCAATTAGTAAAAGCTCGAGACTTTCAAAACTTGATGGGTAGAACGGCACGAGCAGGTATATACACAGAAGGAAGTATTATTATTACAGATTGCAAAATATACGATAATCGTACCAATTGGAAAAATGGTGGAAAATATTTTTGGAATGACTGTATGAATTTATTTAATACAAAAGCTGCAGAACCTTGTGGGAGTTCTATTCTTTCGTTAGTACAGGATTGTAACATAGATTATGATGTGGTTTTAAGAGGTGAGAAATTTATTGATGCGGTAATAGACCATCTTGGTGAAAGAGATTTCTTGATTGATTATGCAAAGAAGATGGAAAATGCGTACTTAAAAACTAATCCTGAAAGAACACAAAATATGATCATGCAGGTAATCTTATTGCGACAGGATATTATATCTAATATAGAGAATTATTTGTGTTTAGTACACTCTGCAGAAACAGTAGATGACGATGATAAGAAAAAAGCAATTGATATATGTGCAAATACATTGGCGTATGCTCTGGCAACAGAAAAAGAGAAAGAATTACTAATTAAAATTTTTCAGAAGCTTGAAGAGAATATTCAACAATATTCTGTTGAAGAATTGCGTAGATATTCTAATGCTATGTCTGGAATAGGTTTGTCTTCTCTAATAGAGGAATGGATTGTTCAGAATGAACTTACAGAGAAGATGTATACAGAAACAGATTTGTTATCTATGATTGTAGAATTGTATCTGCAAATCTACGGAGATTTTAAATACCAAGAGCATATGCAGAGCATTTGTCAAAAATGGATTGATGGCCAGACTCCAATGGAAATTAACAACGAAGAAACTATTGGAATTGCAGAGGTAGAAGCATTATGTAATAAAAGGATTTCATATGAAATGAATTTTATTATCGGCAATATCTGTGATCTGATAGCAGTTGACGAAGAAAATAAGGAGCAAGTTGATCCAAGGAACATCTTGACGTTGTTGCAAAAGAAAGTAAAATATGGTGTACCAAATATGACAGCAATTTCTATTTGTGAGAGTATTTTTAATGATCGTTTATTAGCTATAGAAATGGCTCAAATCCTATCCAATGCGAATATTGGAACGGACAAGATACTTAATATGTTGAAAGCTCATAGTGAAGAGATTTTTAGTTGTCTTGGTTCTTATCCAGAATATTTTAAAGATAGATTATCTGTGTTGATGCAATAAAAGAATCATCCAAGGAATGTGTGGATCACCAATTATACAATTTAATCCACGGTTCATAAAGATGTCACGTAATGTCTTATACGAAACAACGATCGCCTCCTAAGCGGTTGTTTTCAGTTCGATTTGTATCTGCTATTCCTTAAAAGTGTGCATCTGCACAAAAATAGGGAATGGATATTGTGTGACGGAAGGAAGACCTTTGAAGTGTTGTAGGGACAAGTGCGCCCATTTTTGCGATTGAAATTTGAGAAATCGTAAAAATTTACGATCTAATTTGTGCGTGTATTGACATATAAATTCCATAAAAATAATTATCACGGTCTTAACTCGAAACATTTCTTTTAACTTTTTAAGAGTTAAAATGAAATGTAAAGGTTAAAAAGAGTATGGATTTGCTTTTGTTGAGGTCTGTTCAATAACTAAAATGGATAAAAAATTAAAATAAGAATAAAAACAATCATAATAAATAATTATTTTTTATAGATGTTTAATCAGTGGGATATATCGCATACGATATATCCCATTTTTATATACAATTACCATACAGAGGTATGGATTATGAACGCAAAAGATGCAGTTGCTGCAAGAATTAACGAAGTATGTAAAGAGAAGGGGATTACTGTGAATGAATTGGCTAATCTTTCTGGTATTTCTCCATCTACAATTTACAGCATGTTAAATACAAAGAGTAAAAATCCTGGAGTAGTTTCAATACAAAAGATTTGTGATGGTGCAGAGATTACAATTCGATACTTTTTTGATTCACCATTATTCGAGAATTTAGAACAGGAAATCAAATAGTGAGGTTATCTTATGAAGTACTTTGTTGTTATGCAGAATAAGACTTATCGTATTGAAATTAATCGCAATTTTATTTGGGCACCTATTACTGATAAAAAGGGACATCATCAGTTTCATTGGGATTCATTGAATGATGTTCGTGTTAACGATGTGATTATTAGTTTAGTTGGTAATCGTATTTATGCTGTAGGTATTGCACAGACAGAAGCGTATCCTTCACAACATGAGTTTACTGGGGATGATTGGAATAAAGATGGTCTTCGTTGTGATGTGAATTTCGAAGTAGTTCAATCTGATTATAAGTTAATGGATCATATTGCTGAGTTTAGAGATCTTTTACCTGATAAATATTCTCCTATTATTAAAGAAACTGGAAAATGTAACATTGGATATTTATTTTCTATTTCTGATGAGTTTGGTAAATTTCTATTGAATGCTGCAGGTGTACAGAAAGACGATTTAGTTTTTATTAAAGACAAAACAAAGAAAAAAGTATCTAAATTTAATAAACCAGATTATTCTAAACTTGTACCAGAGCTAATCGTTCCTCATGCAAAGGAACTCCAAGAAAAATCAAAGAAACCGTATAAAGTGAATGTAAAACATGAAGCTGAAACTTTGATTAACAACAAAAAACTTGGAGATTCAGGAGAAGAATTTGTTGCTGAATTCTTTGAAAAATGGAAAAAAGAACAAGATGATGCTTATAAGCTTGCTTTAGTTAATTTAGTGTCAAAAACAGATGATACTTGCGGATATGATATTATGATTTCTGAAATACAAGATGAAGAGCCAATGTACATCGAAGTAAAGACAACAGAAGGTAATTGGGATACTCCTTTCTTTATGTCTGAAAATGAAGTAGAGTTTGCAAAGAAACATTCTGATCGATACTTTATTTATCGTGTGTATGATACGAAAAATGAAGCAAAAATCAAGGTGATGAGATTTGATGAAATCCCAGAAGAAGCTTTTAAACCAAAACAATATGTCATCAATGTCAAAGAATAAAAAACAATCCTCAGTCAGTTATGACTGAGGATTTGTATGTTTCTATAACAAGTACATCTGCTGGTACCCAGTTGATGTTTGCATCTTGTGGATAAATCCAGCGTATTGCTGAGTGATCATTAAGATGCATGGACTCTGATATAAGTGTACAGATATAACAATCCATCACTAAATTGAAGTGAGGGTATTGATACTCTATGGTCGATAGATATGTATTGATTTGAATGTCTGTTTCAAACTCTTCTTTGATTTCTCTAATAAGAGCTTGTTCATTGGTTTCATTGTCTTCTACTTTGCCACCTGGAAATTCCCATAATCCCTGATGTTCACCTTTAAGACGCTGTGCAATGAGAATCTTATCTTCTTTTTCTATAATGGCTGCTACGACATGGATAGTTTTCATAGGTTTACCTCATAATCATGATTATATATAGAATTTAGTGGTTGTTCAATGATGGAGAATGTTTTTTTCTAAACAAGAATTATTAGAATTTAAGTTTGAAAGGTAAAAGATATCATTGTTTTGGTTGTGAAAAAATAAATTTTTTTTGTTAAATCTGTAGGGTTTTGTGTATTGAATTCATGATTTTTAAGCGTATAATAACCAACGTAAAAAAGGAGGAAATCATATGCAGATTTTATTTTTTATCTTGAAACAGACTCATTTATTGAATGATATTTTACATGAACTTGCTGAAGCAGGAGTTCGTGGAGGAACTATCCTTGATGCAAAGGGTATGGGAGAATCTTTGGCCAATATGGAAGATATTCCTATGTTTGGTGCACTGCGTCAGCTGCTTTCATCTGAAGAAAAGGAACAGGTGAAATTGTTGATGTGTGTTGCAGAGGATAGTGAGATTGTACCTATTGCTAATACAATTAAGAAAGTTGTCGATCTTTCTAAACCTAATACAGGTATTATTTTCTCTTTGCCTGTTTATTACTGTGAGGGTTTAAATAAGCATTATGCTGACTAATATTTATGTATGCTTGGCAGTGGCTGTATTTTTAGCACTGTTCTCTGGAAAATTGATGAAAAAGATTCACTTGCCAAATGTTACAGGATATCTTTTGATTGGTCTTTTAGCAGGTCCTTATTGTCTGAATATCATGCCTGAAGAAATCATGCACACACTTTCATTTATTCCTACTGTAGCCTTAGGATTTATTGCATTGTCAATTGGTGCAGAATTTAAACTGAGCTATTTGAAAAAAGTAGGGAAGGCACCTGTAATTATTGCCATCATGGAAGGTCTTTTTGCAATTCTGGTAGTTGATGCGGCTTTAATTTTAACAAGACATGACGTTCGTTTTTCTCTTATGCTTGGTGCAATTGCTTCTGCAACTGCTCCAGCAGCAACATTGATGGTAGTACGTCAGTACAAGGCAAAAGGTCCTGTAACAAGTACACTGCTTCCTGTTGTTGCGATTGATGATGCAGTAGCATTGATGGGGTTTGGCATCTCAGTTGCGATTGCAAAAGTACTTGCTAATCCAAATGCTTCAGTCACATCTGCTTTGATTGATCCAACAGTTGAAATTGTTGGCGCACTAATTGCTGGGGCATTGTTTGGTGTTGTTTATGCATATTTAGTTAAGATCTTTACTGGACGAGGAAACCGCATGTCTGTCACATTTGCTATGGTGTTTGTGTGTCTTGGAATCTGTGAAATGTTCCACTTATCTTCACTATTAGGGTGTATGGCGATGAGTGCTGTATTTGTTAATCTTTCAGATCAGTATGAAACTGTATTTGCACTGACTGACCGCATCACACCTCCACTATTTATGCTGTTTTTCTTTCTGTCAGGCGCGGAACTGAATATCTCAGTACTTTCATCCGTTGGATTTATTGGTTTGATCTATATTGTTTTCCGTGTTGTTGGAAAAGTACTTGGTGCTTATGCAGGGGCAAAGGTATCCAAAGCAGCTCCTGTTGTTCAGAAATATCTTGGTTTTACACTGATTCCACAGGCAGGTGTTGCGATTGGTCTTGCATCAACAAGCTTAACTATTGTTCCTGAATATGGAGCACAGATTCAGACTGTTATTTTATGTGGGACAGTCATTTATGAAATTATTGGTCCACTTGTTACAAAAATGGCATTGAAAAAAGCTGGAGAAATTCAGTAGTTCAATATCACTTAGTTAGGTCTCTTGTATAGAGGCCTTTTATTATGCCTTTTACATGATTTTGTATCCTATGTATTGATGATAAGGTATCTATATGTAATGAATCTGATAGTGATTAGAAAACAACATACAATAAAACTACCTCTCTTTCTATGCGTTTTGGTGGTACAAATATCATAGAAAAAGAGGCTTTTTTTATCAAGACCTCTACACCCACACACTAGTTCATATAACCTTTTCTATACAATGACTATACAAGAGGTATAGTTTATGAATGCAAAAGAAGCAGTAGCTAAAAGAATAATTGAAATTTGTAAGGGAAAAGAAATAACGGTTAATGAGTTAGCGAATCTATCTGATGTTTCTCCATCTACTATTTACAGTATGCTTAATTCTAAAAGTATGAATTCAGGTGTAGTGTCACTGAAAAAAGCTTTGTGATGGTGCTGAAATTACATTAAGAGAATTCTTTGATTCACCACTATTTGATCAATTGGATCAAGAGATTAAATAATGGAGGATAAAGCTATGAAGTATTTTGTTGTTATGCAGAATAAAACGTATCGCACAGAAATTAATCGTAATTTTATATGGGCTCCTATTACAGATAAAAAGGGGAATCATCAGTTTCATTGGGATACTTTAAATGATGTTCGAGTGAATGATGTCATTATTAGTTTGGTTGGTAACAGTATTTATGCTGTTGGTGTTGCTCAAACTGAATGCTATCCAGCACAGCATGAATTTAAAGGTGATGTTTGGAACAAGGATGGTTTACGTTGTGATGTGAACTTTGAAGTTGTACAGTCAAATTACAAGTTAATGGATCATATTGATGAATTTAAACATTTGTTGCCAGAAAAGTATTCACCAATTATCAAAGAGACTGGTAAACGCAACATTGGATACATGTTTTCTATTTCAAGGAATTAGGTCAGTTCTATTTAAAGGCGCGGGTGTTTATCATGAGGATCTTTCAGTTATTTAAGACAAAACAAAAAAGAAAACAAGCAAGTTTAAAAAGCCTGAATTGTCTAAATTACAGGTTGATGAATTAGTTCCACTTGCTAAAGAAGTACAACCTAAGTCTAAGAAACCATATAAAGTAAATGTAAACAAAGAAGCAGAAAGCATGATAAACCATAAAAAGCTTGGTGATTCAGATGAACAGCTTGTTGTTGATTACTTTGAAATGGTTAAGAAAGAAATGGATAATGCTTACAAACTAGCTCTGGTAAATATGGTATCCGAAACCGATGATACATGTGGCTATGATATTGTTGTAACGGAAATCGATGATCAGGAGCCAATGTACATTGAAGTAAAAATAACTGAAGGGAATTCGGATACACCATTCTTTATGTCAGAAAATGAAGTTGAATTTGCTAAGCAGCATCCAGATCGTTATTTTATTTATTGTGTCTATGATACAAAGAATGAAGCTAAGATTAAAGTCATGAGATTTGATCAGATTCCTGAAGAAGCGTTTAAACCTAAACAATACACTGCAAATTTGGAAGAATGAGAATTAATTCTTGTCCTTTACTAATTTATTCATTAAACTATATTAGTACTTTTTATTGAGAATGAAGGTAGGGGTCCAGTCCGATGATCTTCCACCAACCTATTGAATTAGGTGGTACAGCTGGAATCGATGAAAATGAGCGATGGGAATGAAAACAACAGTATTTAATACACCTGCAGCGTTTGTTAGAAAACAGACGATCAAAGATTTAAGAGTAACAGATATCTCTTGTTATGCTCATGCAATGCTGATAAGGTATGGTTCGGTATCTGATTTAGTAAAGCATGAGCTGGATAAATGTTTAAGGGATTATCCGGATAAGATTTTTACATTTACTGAATTTAATGTGTTTCGAAGAATCAGGATTAAATGTGATCAGAAAGTTCTATTTAAAGGAAACTTTCATGATATTGATGCTTTTATCAGAAGAGTTCTCAGGCATTTTACAGATATTTGATTGAACAGATTAATTGAAATGAAGATGTGTACAAAATACACATCTTTTTCTTTGGGGATAATGGTATAATGTTGTTAAATGAATTATAGAAAATACATTTATTCAATATAATTATGAGGAGTTTATGGATAAAGAAATAATTATCATCATATTTACGTCATGTTTATTGACTTCTCTTATAACTGCGTATTTTATAAAGTGTTCATATAAGAGAAAAAGCCAAGGAATTCAACAAGGTATGATTAAACGACCAGAATTAAAAATTATAGGATATAGAGATTGTTTAACTAATCCTAAGTTTTTTGGTGCTCCTGGGGATATGGATGTATATGTAGCACCTTTAGTGAAAGTTACTTTTTCTGAAGATAAATATTTCGCGCATTATAAGAAGGAATGCTTTGATATAAAGAATAGAGGATTTGTTGAATATACCTTAAAAAATGTTGGCTCAGTAGATATAAGACAGATATCCTTAGTGAGTAATTTTAAACAAACCTCATGTTTGTTCGACGTGCGAAATTCTCAAATGTATATGCATAATGGTCTGTTAAACTATTCTGAAGTGTTGGATTGTCATATAAGTTCCAATGATACGATTATTGTTAAAATATATTATACAAATAATATGATTCTTTCAGGTATGTTCAGTGCTTCACTTTCATTGCAGTTAGAAGATAATAATGGTTGTTATTGGGAGCAAGCGCTATTTGCACCATCAAATAAATTGTATGAATCTCATATGATTAGCTATGAAGAGTTCAAAGATAATTTAAAAGTTTCAGATGATATTATCAGATGTTTTAAAAATCCAATGCTTTGGTAGAAAGGGCATATATGAATGTTTTATTATTAGGAAATGGTTTTGATTTGTATCATAGTCTTCCGACTAAATATCATAACTTTCTTCATACCGTTGATTTTTTGATTTCTCATCAAAGTCAAAAGTTTAATACTGTAGCGGATGTATTGGGTAAGGATTCTTTGCGTGAAATTGATGGATATATAGATAAATGCTATGAAAAACACAATGCAGCATATTCCAAATGTGAGCTTGATCAAAACAAAGTAAAAAGATTGATTCAGCTTGCAATCGATAATTATTGGTTTAAGTATTTGAACAAAACGTTTAATAAAGATGTCGGATGGATTGATTTTGAAAAGGAAGTTGCTGTTGTTCTTGAAGCTTTTCGTGAATTAAAGAAACAAGATACTCCTCAATTCGGACAATGCACTGTTTTAAAAGATAACACTCACAATTTCATTATTAATGAATTTGATTTTTTCCTAGAAAGATATTTTAGCGATAGTTTGGATATTACTGTTATTTCTAAAGTATCTGATGAGTATATCGTTGAATATCCTCTTAGCTCAGGAATAAGACATAGTAATCATGAGAAAATAGTTAAGAAATTGATAAATCAATTAAATGAGTTATCTGAAGCTTTAAAGTTATATTTAGATTGCTTTGTTGATTCGACAGTATCTTATATTTTTGAAAATGAGCCAATTATAAAATATTAACCATTTAATTATGCTGATTTTATATTAACGTTCAATTATACAAATACGTTTGAAAAAGGCTATTCAGATAACCCAATTTTTCATATCCATGGAAACGTAAATGAGAGAATCGTTTTAGGTGTTAATCCAGATTTCTATGATGACGGTGATACTGTAGATACTTCTTTTGTTGCTTTTAAGAAGTATTTTCAAAGAGTTTTGTATTCAACGGATATTGATTATTTATCTTGGATTTCAGAAATTAAAAATTCTAAAGATAACGTTAATTTGGTTGTTATGGGGCATTCTTTGGATATTACAGATGAAGATATCATTAAGGATCTATTTCTTTCTGTTCATGAAATACTTATTTTATGTCATGACGATTCAGCAATGTTTTCGTATATTTCTAACTTGATTAAAATGTTTGGGAAAAGTCAATTTGATATGCTGCGAAAGGATAAAAATTTAAGATTCATGGATATAGAAAAAGATGCAAGTAAAGTTAAAGATATCCTAGAAGGTGATTGTTTTTTTCAAGGGCTGAGCAAATAGTTTTAGATATAATCTTTAAGTTTTGATAAAACAATCGCTATTAAATCAGATAATTATATTTATGAAATAAATGATAGTAGTAAAGCAGGTGACATTATGGAAGAAGTAAAAAGATTAACTAAAGATGAGATTGAGAAACTGTATGAACATTATCTGGATGTTTTGAAAGAGTATCTAGTTTTACAGAATCTCAGCAAAAAGACAATTGATCGAACACTACATCGTGCCTGTGATTTTCTGTATGGGTATCTGAACTACAATGAGCCTCTAGATATTCATCAGGGAGTAAATGAAATATCATATTTCTTTTCATATCATGCTCCGTATAAATTCTGGGCTAATGCTGCTAAAACCCGTGAGTATGGTACAGCTGTAAAAAAGCTGTATCTTGCAATGAATAATGCAGGAATTGTTAGTGCAGAAGAGCTTAATCTGGTGCTTGAATCAATTCAGGATGAACTGGATGTGCTTCGTTATCAGAAAAAAGAAGGTGAAGAACGATGAAAATGTTTGAGTTGGCAAGTGGTCAGTCTTGTTGGAAAGGGATCAATTATCATCATGAAAAACGCATAATTTCATGGAAGTCACTTGAAAAGAACTGTTACCAGGGACTGGTAAAGGGGAGCAATGGGGCAGTCTATCATGTCATGATTGATCCTGCTCATCCTAGAAAATCAACTTGTGACTGTCCTTTTGCAGACGGCAGAAGAGTGATCTGCAAGCACATGATTGCTTTGTATTTAGGTATCTTTCCTGAAAAGGAACAAGAGTTCATCGATTATGTTGAACATCAGAATGAGCTTTATGAACAGGAATTTAATCAGCGTCAGATAGAAAAAGAAAATGAAATCAGAAGGTATGTGAATACTCTGTCTAAGGCAGAACTGAAAGAAAGACTGATACAGTACATGCTGTCTGAACGATGGTGTTAAAAAGATCACTTGTTATAACAGGTGATCTTTTTGTGTAAGGCTGGTTTTATAATCCTTTTTAGGGTAGATATACAGATATCAGATTATAGTCAGGATGCTGATTCATCAGATTTCTTAACAGATTGACTGAGTATTTCAGTCAAAGTGAGCCACTCCGTCCAGTACAGAGAGCCAATGCGTCCACTAGTGAGAGCCACCTAAATTTTATATATTAAACCACCTCATAAGGTAAGATTAAAGTGTGATTGAAAGATCACTTATGATGATAAGTTCCAATACATCAAATGCACAGATAAAGATATCGATTTACTGAAGAATCTGTATTTAGATCGAGTCAACAAGTATGGTATAGAACAGGTTGCAGTTCTCTGTCCTTTAAGACAGTATTCTGAAGAGAAGAATCTGTTGATGGTTTCTGACCATCTCAATTCAGTTCTGCAGGATGCAGTCAATCCTCATAAAGAAGGGGATCCTGAAATCAAGTTCTCTTACTTTAACAAGGATGGTAAAAAAGCAAATGCTTGTTTCCGTATTGGAGATAGAATCATGTCATGGAAAAACAAGGACGATGTGTCAAATGGTGATTTAGGATTCATTACTAAGATTAGATATGATGCTTTCGAAGGAGAACGTTATATTGAGATTCAATGGGATAATGGCAACCAGACCACTTGTACGATGGATGAGTTAGAAGATGTTGGATTAGCATATTCAATGAGTATTCATAAGGCACAGGGGATGGAAAGTAAGGCGGTGATCATGCCATTTCTTAATGAACATAAAGAAAATGGCGGAAGTTCCATGTATAAAACAAGTCTCATTTATACAGGGGTGACTCGCGAAAGGAAGAATGTATTTTGATTGGTGATACTGAAGCAATTGGACATTGCGTAAAATCAGCAGTTACAGATACAAGAAAAAGTTATTTGAGCAAACGTCTGAAACTGGCGTTTGATGCACAGGTGAATAAAAAAGTTGCGCTAGCAATGTTGGTAAAAAGCAGAACGGTTCAGAACTATGACTGAACTATTCTGCTTTTTTCATGAAATATATTCTCTGATTTCTTTTAATGCAACATCCACACTTTTTCTAGTTAATGATAATGCTTTGTCTAAATCTTTCGCAATTAATGCTTCCAACAAAGTTAATTTCACATCAATCAATTGTTTTCCGCCTAATCTTCGACATGACATTTTCCATAGATATAAACTTTCTGGCTTAAATGAATGGTAAAGAAGTGGCAATAACATATTTTTGCTTAAGACTGCTAATTCATGATGAAATTTAAAGATGATATTAGCAATTTTATCTGAGGAATCATTTTCATGAATTTCATTTAGAATTTTTTCTAATGATTTCATTTCCTCTTTAGTAGTGTGTTCAATGACCAATTGAACAGTTAGACATTCTAAGGCTTCACGCACTTGAAGTAAGGAAATGACTTCGTTTTTCCTCATGGCACCTCCATTGTAGCGCATGATTGCTACTAATGTTTCGACAGTTCCTTTTCTTCGATAGTCACAAACAAAAGCACCTTTTCGAGGAATGATTTCCACAAATCCAAGTTTTTCAAGTTCAATTAAGCCTGCTGAGATGACTGGACGGCTTACACCCATTTGAATGGATAATTCTCTTGCGGGGGGCAATTGTTCTCCTACCTCTAATTCTCCAGATAGAATCATATTTTCGATTTGCTGGACAAATAAGTCTGTTAATGATACATTGCTAATTTTTTCAAAACCCATAGAATTCTCCTTGTGTATCTGGTATTACCAAATGCATTGCATAAATATAGTAATATAATTGCAAAAGAATTGCAAGAATACACATAATTCGTGTCTATGTGATTGATTTCACAATGAATAGAGGGTATACTTTGAGTACAAGGTTTATTGGTAATACCAATAGGAGGGTTTATGAAAAAACAATATGATGTAATTGTTGTTGGTGCGGGTAATGGTGGTTTAGCTGCAGCAGCAAATACAGCAAAGGCTGGATGCAAAACTCTATTATTAGAAAAACACAATATTCCAGGAGGATGTGCAACAAGTTTTAGACGTGGACGTTTTGAATTTGAACCGTCTTTACACGAATTATGTAGTGTGGGAACTGCAGAGCATCCTGACAGTGTTTATAAAGTGTTTGATAGTTTAGGGGCTAAAATTAATTGGTGTTATGAACATGATATCTTTAGAGTTATCAATAAAGAAAAAGGAAATGAATATGATGTTAAATTAAAAGCAGGTATTCATGAATTCTGTAAATCATTAGATGATCAAGTTCCAGGATGTTATAAAAATGTTAAAGCTTTCTTGGATTTGAAGCCAAAGGTAGATGCAGCAATTGCTTATATTTATGAAACGAAAGGGAATCCAAATGGCTTAGTTATGTTATTAAAACATGCTGATTTCATGCGTGTTGCTGGACATACTGTAGAAGAAGTGATGACTGCTTTAGGAATTCCACAGAAAGCTCAAGATTTGATTAATACTTATTGGGGTTATTTAGGAGTTCCTACGGATGAATTAAATGCGATGCACTTCTTAAACATGGTGTATGGATATGTAACTGATGGTGCAGCAATGCCAGCTCACAGATCACATGAATTGTCATTGGCCTTGGTTGATATCATTAAAAAACATGGTGGAGAAGTTTGGTTCAACAGTGAAGTAACTAAATTCTTATACAATGAAGAAGGACGTGTGATTGGTGTTGTTGCCAATGGTGAAGAATTATATGCCAAAGAAGTGATTTCTAATGTCATTGCACACAATGTTTTCAACATGAGTGAATTTGACAAACTGCCTGAAAGAAACGTTAAACTTGCCAATGCTCGTACATTTGGTATTTCTGTTGCGACAGTTTACTTGGGATTGGATTGTACTGCTGAAGAATTAGGGATGAAGGATTATACTGTCTTCATTCAAGGAACTTCAAATCCAAGAAAACAAAATGACAATCGTGCAGAAGATGGATTATACATCGTGAACTGCTTAAATAATGTAGTTCCTGAAAGCTCACCTGAAGGGACATGTACGTTATTCTTAACAATTCCAGTATATGGACATGATGTGCCAAAAGATCTAACTCCTGAAGGATACAAAAAATATAAGAATGAATTAGCAAAAAAATATATCGAAGATACTGAAAAATCCCTTGGAATTGATATTATGTCACACATTGAAGAAATCAGTGTCGCAACTCCAGTAACATTTGCTCGTTATTTGGGAACACCAGAAGGAACAATTTATGGTTATAGAATGTCTGGATGGGATAGTTTAATGGCTCGTACAGCTGCGGAAAAACTTGATCACGCTGTACCAGGATTAAGCTTCTGTGGTGGACACTATATTCGTGGCGACGGATATAGCTGCGCTTACTTAATGGGAGAAATGGTAGGACAACGTATTGCGAAGAAAATTAAAGGAGGAAATTAAGCATGGCTAGCCCTAAATTATGGAAATTAAATCCAATGGATTTTACAAAAATGACACCTGCTCGTAATGAAGTGATTGAAAAAGCAGAAGCTAAGCCGCTTCCTCCAACAAATTCATACGTACCAAACCAAATTGCAAATGCATTGCATCCAGGTGTTCAGCATTTAAAAGTAAATAAAATTGTTGAAAATGAAAATGCGAAAACATATTACTTAGAAGCAAATGCCGAAAAAGGAACAAAGTCATTAGCATATTTCAGCGCAGGACAATATTTATCTATCGAATTAGAAATTGGAAAAATGAAATTGAACCGTCCTTATTCATTAGCTTCTTCTCCAAAAGAAGCATTAGCAGGAACTTACATGCTTACAATTAAGCGAGTAGATGGTGGACTGGCATCAAATTATATTTTGGACAATTGGGCAGTGGGGACTGAAGTAACTGCAAGTGAACCATTAGGAACATTCACATATGAACCATTAAGAGATGCGAAAACTGTGATTGGTTTAGCAGGTGGTAGTGGGATTACACCATTCAGATCGCTTGCGAAAGCAATCGTTGATGGTGATGAAGATGCAGAATTAGTTTTACTTTATGGTACAAATACGTTAAAAGAAGCTATCTTCCAAGAAGAATTTAAAGAATTGCAAAAATTAAGTCCTAAATTTAAATTAGTCAATGTCTTGAGTGCAGAAGATATGGATGGTGTAGAAAAAGGATTCATTACTGCGGAATTAATCAAAAAATATGCTCCGGAACAATATTCAATCTTCATGTGCGGTCCACAAGCAATGGTTAACTTCGTAGATAAAGAAATTGAAAAATTAAATTTACGCAAGAAATTTGTTCGTCATGAATTGTCTGGAGAATACTTCAATCCTGATAAAGAAGAAGATTACCCAACTAATGTGAATCCGACATTCAACATTACAGTAAGAATAGCAGGAAAAGAACAAACAATTGTGGCAAATGCTAATGATTCAATTTTGCGTTCATTAGAAAAAAATGGAATCAAATCACCAGCACACTGTAGAAGTGGTGAATGTGGTTGGTGCCATTCACACTTAATTAGTGGTGAAATCTATGCACCAAAATCGGTAGATGGAAGAAGAGAGGCAGATTTAATCTATGGATATATTCATCCGTGTTGCTCATTCCCATTAAGCGATTTAGTCATCGAAGTTCCACCAACTAAAAAATAGAAATTATAAAAAACGAATGTAAATACGTATCCTTACATTCGTTTTTATTTCGGACAAATGTCAAAAACGTTGAAATTCGTCGGAAAAAGTGTCGTGGTATACAAAATTCAGGAGGAATAATCATGAAAAAGATAATCATTTTGATATTGATTTTATTAACGGGATGTTCACCCAAGAACAAACAAATTGATATTGTGTTTGTTGAAAACGCAGAGTTTGCAAAGGATAGTGATGTGAATTCCTGTATGCTAATCAAGAGTGTAAATGGCGAAGAAATATCAATAGATAAGTCTCTGAACTTATTTATTGACATCGACGGGGACAGATTATCTTGTGCTACGCTGGATACATTAGAAGTTGGCGACCACAAAGTATTGTTCAATTATAAAAAGCAGATCTTTGAAGCGGAGTACACAGTTGTAGACAAAGAAGCGCCAAAAATCATGCTGATGAGGATATCTATTTGGAGCCTGGTGAAGAGCTTGATATAGAAGAACTGCCAGCAAGCACATGTTTGCTTTATATCTGGATATCTTCATATAAACATTTGATTCCTGATTCGAGTGTTGGTGCAATTAATAATCAAGTGTAATTGAAAAAGAATTTAAACCCCATTATATCCATTTATAAAAGGTATAATAGGTTTTAATGCATTTGAGGATAGTGGAGAGTATTATTGCATCTGATTGATGAAGAAAGTGTAAAGCAACAGAATGATATTTTGGATCGATTACAGCTGATTTATTTAAATAGAATGCCAATCTTCCGAAAATAGTTTTAAAAGTGAGTATTTCAGTCAAAGTGAGCCACTCGTCCAGTACAGAGAGCCAATGCGTCCACTAGTGAGAGCCACCTAAATTTTATATATTAAACCACCTCATAAGGTAAGATTAAAGTGTGATTGAAAGATTACTTAATCTTGTAAATGGAGGTGTTTTTTTATGCAAGATTATAAGAAAATTCTCAAACTTAGATTTGAGAATAAAAGTCAGCGATATATCGCCGATTCTCTTCAAGTGTCCAGAAACACAGTCAAAAAGGTCTATGATGCAGCAGATCAAGCTGGATTATTCTGGAATGATGCACAGTTTCTCGATAATGCTCAAATCTATTCTCGACTGTTTCCTGAATCTCAGGAATAAACCTTTCCTATCAACAGCCAGATTATGAATATATTCATAAAGAGTTGGCTAAAGTCGGAGTTTCTCTTCAACTGCTTTGGGAAGAGTATGTGCAAACATGCAAGGCTAACCACAAACCCTACTATCAGCGTACTTGGTTTATTGAAAAATATCATGAATATGCCAAGAAGCATAAACATTTATCAAAGAAAAGCTGATTCAACACATACTGTTTTATTGCCCTACAAAAAAAGATCACTTTCAAAGGTGATCTTTTTGAATGGTCTCTAGTTTTGCGATGAGCGCATCCTTAAGAATGCGTGAGAAGTTAAGATGATGCGCACTTGCTTCTTCATCAAGCCACTGAGGAATCGTAAGTGTTTTCTTTACTGCTTTTGTTTTATACTTCCTTGCATATTTTTTGGCATCGTATTCTACCAGCATAATAATTTCATCTTTGTATTGATTCATAATTTTTTGAAAGGAAGAAGGCTGTTGAAATTCAGTTTGAAAAAAATCTTCACTTTGATCAAGATATAAGCCTAAAGCTTCTTTTGAGTGTTCTAATGATTCTTCAATGGTATCTCCCTGAGAAAAACATCCAGGAAGATCAGGAAACTCTACCCAATATCCGCCAACATCCTCAGAAACATGAAAAACTGCAGGATAATATAGTTTTGACATAGCAGGTACCCTCCATTTCGGCTATAATCAGCAGGGCTATTTCTTCAGCCCTGCCTGCTTGAGAATGGCTTGTTCTAAGCCTTTTCCAAGCTCTTTGTGACAAGGAACAATTGTGGTTTTCTTAGTAACGGGTTTATGTAATTTTCGATGACCCGTTGGACCATTTTTCATTTCAATAAAACCATTCTTTCTAAGAAACTTTATCATTTCCTTAGACGTCATTGGCATAATGATGGTTCTCCTTTCCCTTATCACGTAAACATGATAACACGTATAAAATACGTAGTCAAGGGAGAGTAATCTTCTGTATCATATACATTATCCATTGTTAAAAAAAGAGTCAGATTGCACAAAAGTTTGTATCCTATGTATTGATGAGAAGGTGTCTATATGTAATGAGTCTGATAGTATATAACAAAATATCAATTCATAGGCAAGAGGAAAGAGATATTATCATTCTATGACTATTAGATAATAAAAGATGATTCTTCAATTCTTTTTTCAAATGGTGTAAAATAAACAAAAGAGGTAAAATATGGGATTGTTCACAAATAAGTGTCCTACATGTAAGAAAAGAATAAAAAAATCATTTAATGTCTGTCCTTACTGTGGAACTGTTTTAAAAGATGATGTGAAATTGAATAATAAGGCTGACTTCAATGTTGAAGAAAAGAATCGATTACAGCCTCTTTTTAAAGTGCGTAAGTTTCAGTTGATGACTGTTGAAAGTCAGAAGCTGTTGCTTAAATTCCATGACTCATTTGTAAATAAAGGATATCAGTTGATTAGTATAAATGATAATACAGCAGTTTACTTTGATCAGAATAAACTGTTTTTAAAAGTACATTCAAGTAAGGATGAAAATACTTTTTCGGTGTCTTATCGTTTTTCTCGTACAGGTTATTTTATTGTTGATCAGAAATCGTCATTTGATAAATATACACACTTGTTAAAAGATATTCCTGATAGAAATGAATTACAATTCTCAGAAGAAAAGCATAATACCAAAGCATCTATAAATGAAGATCTTGCAGATTCTTTTGTTGGTAGATTCTTGTTTGAACATTCTTCATTGATTGAAGTTTATAATAGATTTCATACTTTGCTTTTAGAAAACGATTTTGTAATGCGTACAGTTGGAAGAGAACTGCAATATGAGAATGGCAGTTTTCTAGTTACTGTGTTTGCGGTAAAAAAGTATCAAGATCGAGTTTTATATAAACATAGTTATTCAGGAGCAAAACCTAAAGGAATATTTACGGATACAGATGTTGACTATCGAATTAAACAAATTATAGAGGCTTTAGAGACACATTTAACAATGGATAAAGATCCTGTTATTTCTTTTGAAAGGAAAGAAGAGAAGACAATATTTGAAGTTTCATTTGATAATTTAGAAGTCATATTACATCAGTTTAAAGCAGACTTTTCAAATTTAACTTCTAGTCAAGAATATGTAAATGAGTTCATTTTAAATGATATAAGTGCTAAGTATTCTCGTGCTTTTGAGTTTTGTAATGAAAAAGACAATATTGAAGAGATTAAAAATCGAGGGGAAAAGGGAGCGCTCGATATAGAACTTGCTCGCTATTTTTATAGTAATTATCGTAGTCTAAAGATTGAAAATTTCGAAAAGTATAACGAAGTTTACTTGAGTAATAAACTTATAGAGGAAAAAGAATATTTAGACAAGATTCTTTATGATATTGACCCTGTGATTTCACTTGATGATGATCAGAGAAAAGCAGTTGTTTCTGATGACAGCAACTGTCTTTTGATTGCGGGTGCTGGTGCAGGAAAGACAACAACAATGGCTGCCAAAGTAAAATATTTGGTTGAGAAAAGAAATGTTGATCCAAATGAAATAGTGGTTATTTCTTATACTAATATGGCTATTAATGAATTAAGAGACCGTATTAATGATAAGCTGAAAATACCATGCAAGATTTGTACTTTCCATGCATTTGGCTATGAGATATTAAGGAAATCTGATCAGGTCCCTGCTGAAATCCTGTATTCATCCTATAACTATGTTTATGAATGCATTAAAAACAAGATTTATGACAATGATAGATTATTGAGAAACATTATTCTGTTTTTTGGTTATTATTTCGATATTGATGAGGAGTTTGCGAATTTTAAGTCATTAAATCAGTACCATCAATATAAATCTGAAAAAATATACGAAACGATTAAAAGTAATCTTGGTATATACAATGCACAAGTAATGGACTCCCGTTCTAAAAAGAACAAGACAATTACTGGCGAATATTTACGTTCTGTGCAAGAAGTACAGATTGCTAATTTTCTTTACCTGAATCAACTTGATTATGAATATGAACCTGTGTATCCTCATCCGATTCCTGGGGCTAAAAAGAAATATACACCAGATTTCTGCATTAAACAGGGGGAATTAAGAGTATATCTTGAACATTTTGGTATTTCTGATGAAGGGAAAAATCCTCTTTATACAGAAGAAAATTTGAAAGTTTATATCAAGAATATCAATGATAAAATTCGTTTGCACAAACAGTTTCACACACCGTTAATCACAACATATTCATCCTACAAAGATCATCGTCCTTTGCTTGATCATTTGAAAGAAGAACTGAAGAATAAAGGGTTCACTCTTGTTGAACGTGATAGCAAAGAAGTTTATCAAGCACTGGTTAACAGTGATTCAGATAAATACTGTATCCATTTTGTCATCTTTTTGATGAACTTTATATCACGTTTTAAAGGGTCAGGTTATCAGCTTGAAGACTTTGAGAAATTGAAAGCAGAAGCAAACAATGTTAGAACTAAATTGTTCCTGGATATTTGTAAAGAAGTTTATATTTATTATGACGATGAGTTAAGACGTCATAATCAAATAGACTTTGAAGACATGATTAATCTGGCTGAGAAAATGTTAAAAGATATTGCTGATTCTAAACGTCAACTTCCTTATAAGTATATCATTATCGATGAATTCCAAGATATTGCGCGTCAGCGATTTAATTTAGCAAAGAAATTATCAGAAGTAACGAATTCTAAAATTATAGCAGTAGGTGATGACTGGCAATCAATTTTCGCATTTGCTGGTTCAGACATTACATTATTTACACGTTTCTTAGAAATTGTGGGTTGTGGCACAGAGCGTCAAATTACACACACATATCGTAATTCTCAAGAGTTGATTGACATTGCAGGAAATTTTGTTCAGAAGAATCCGATGCAAATTACTAAACGCTTGTTATCTCCGAAAAAACTGGAAAATCCAATTGTTATCTTGTCATATGATAATGAAAGCAGAAAAGCAAAAGAAAAAGGAGCCGCAGCATCGAAAGCTGTTGGTGAAATAGTCAAAGAATTTGGAGAACAAAAATCTATTCTGCTTCTGGGAAGATATGGTTTTGAGGCTAAACATCTGGTAAATAGCGGGTTCTTTGAGATGAAGAATGAAAGGCAGATTTACTGTGTTGCATATCCAAAGGTAAGAGTTGACTTTATGACTGTTCATAGTTCAAAAGGGTTAGGGTATGATAATGTCATTCTTTTGAATATGGAAGATGGAAAATATGGATTCCCTAGTCAAATTGAAGATGACCCAATTCTAAAGCTAGTAACTTATGAAGATCATACTGTAGAGTTTGCAGAAGAAAGAAGATTATTGTATGTGGCACTTACACGAACTAAAAATCGTGTGTATATGCTTGCCCCAAAGTCACATTGCTCACGTTTTCTGGTTGAACTGATTAAAGAACATGGTGTAAAAGCACCATTGGATATTGATTTGAGCATCCATGATAAGATTAAAATGAAATGTCCGCGTTGTGGCATGCCTTTAAAACGTGAATACAATAAAAATTATGGCTTACTTTTGTACATTTGTACTAATGAACCTGAAATTTGTGATTTTATGACAAATAATGTTCAAGGTATGGGAGAAATTCATAAGTGTTCAAGATGTAAAGATGGCTACATGATTGTTAAACAAAAGAAGAACAATAATGGTTTCATCTTTGGTTGCACAAACTTTCAATCAGGTTCAAAAGAAAGCTGTAATGCTGTAGAAAATTTTGAGAAATAACAGAAGTACTCCGCCATCTAATGGGGATAAAAAATGACCTGCTTAAAATGGCAGGTCATTATTATTTAGATTAGTTTTTCAGTATGCTCACTAATAAGCGCCTTTTGGTTTTGATATAAAATGAATTAGAATACTGAAGAGAAGTGCACCTGCAGCAACACTTACCCATCCAAATCCAGAAGAGTAAAGTGGTAGCAGATGACAGATATCTGTGATAAAACCTAATGAGAATCCTGCTGTTTCTAATGCGCTGACAACACTGATGAGAGCAGTTGCACTGATGACAATTGGATAAGCATACGGATTGTTTTTCCATAAAAAATCAGTAAGCCCCAATAGAATGAGCATAATGGATACTGGATAAATTGCGTTTAGAATCGGAATTGAAATGCTTAAAATGGCATTTAATCCTAAGTTGCAGATGAGAAATGAGAAGATGACGATTCCAAAGACATATTGATGATAAGTAAACTTTTTCCATAAAGTTGAAAAGAACTGAGAAATGGAAGTAATCAAGCCAACACAAGTTGTGAGACACGCTAATGTAAAGATCGCTGCTAAAAGGATAGCGCCAGGATTTCCGTACAGCTGATACACAATGCATCTAAGTGTCCATGCTCCATTGTCTTGAATTGGATAAATGCCTGAGCTGTACATTCCCATAGTACTTAACATCATGTAAACCAATGCCAGAATCATGCCTGCTGCAATACCTGCAAAAACGGTATGCTTAACAATGCTTTTCTTTTCTTTTAATCCAAAAGAGGCCAAAGTTGTTGCAATGACAAGTCCGAAATTCAAGGCTGCAATGGTATCCATGGTCTGATAGCCTTCAGAAAATCCTACTAAAAACGGAAGGTTTTGATAAGCAGGCTGTGCAGCTGCAACAGATTTTTCACCATTTAGCACAAAGCTGATAAACAAAATGAAAATCAGCAGCAGCAAGCTTGGAGTCAGCACTTTACCAATTCGATCTACTAGTTTTCCAGGATTCATAGCAACCCATGTTGCAGCGATGAAGAAAATCAATGAATACAAAATCATGAAGACAGTTAAATTTGATCCTTCTGGAAGATAAGGTGCAACAGCCATCTCAAAAGGAACTGAAGCAGCACGAGGAATGCCAAGACCTGGACCAATGGATAAGTAAATCAGCACAGTAAAAACAAGCGCAAATTTTTTGCTGACTTTTCCTGCTAATAGATCAAGTCCATCAAATTTTGCAACAACAATAACTCCAAGTACTGGTAACACAACTGCTGTGATTAAAAAGCCAATTAGTGCAGCAATGGTCTGATTTCCTGCATTCTGACCTAAAAATGGTGGGAAAATTAAATTTCCTGCACCAAAAAATAAGGAAAACAGCATAAAGCTGATCAATAGCATTTCTTTTTTCTTAAGTGTCATAGTATACCCCTTTATACAACATTTTTATTTTACACGAACTTACTTTTAAAATGAAGTACTATAGATGCAATAGTGTTAAAATAGTTAAAATATCTCAAAAAAATAAGAGTAAGCATTGGATACAAAGGGGTGTCAATGCTTACTTGTTTTGATATTGGTGATTTAGTCAATATGACATTCTTCAAGCTGATAATTGACCTGTGTTTTAAACAGGGATTTTTTAATGAGTTTAGCTGTTTGATCAACTCCATACAGGACTTGTCCATCTGTTTTTGATATCAGGATAACACTGCCAAAAGCACTGACATCTGCAACATCATTCATGTAGAACATGGATTTCTGTTTGCCTGTTACGACATGAAGTGTATTATCTGTTAACAACATGAAATTAGTTAACTGAACGGAAGATGCCTTTTTGATGTAATTGAAGCTGCTGAATTCTGGTTCATTTGAAGAGGCAAACATGCATCCTGCATAATAAAATGATTCTCTGTAATCATCTTTTGTGTAAATAACAGGAGTATAGATATCGTGATCCATATACCAAATAATAGGCTGGTAGGTGATATGATATGTCTGTACACAATCTGATGAGTTTTGATCTGAAGGATTTTCTGTTGATACAAGTTCTTCAGAGGTAATCAATAACTTAGGAAAAAGATGTTTGTTTGGGTATTGTTTACGAATCATTGCAAAGGTTTCTGTTTCAAAAATTGATTCTTCATATTTTTGGATGTGTTTATTGTTGAAACTGATTAATGATTCAAAGGCAGGATGGATCTTTGCTTGAACTGTTACTGGATCACAGACTGGTATTTCAACGGTTGACTGAAAGACACCTGACCAATATTTGTATTCTTTGCTGAAAGGTGCATTCTTGCCAAATCCATAAAACTTGCCATCTTTGGCTTTGATTAGAAAGATATAGCCAAGGGCATAGACTTTTTCAGCATTTTTAAATCCTGTAAAATACTTTGCATATTCATTATCGCCTACAATGTGAACTTTATCATACTGATCGATATATAACATATTTGAAAATGATAAAGCTGCATGTTTTACATCTTTTAAAATGAGCTTTGGATGATTGTAAGGGATGAACTCATCATTGATGCCAAAACGTCTTTCACTATTAGATCCACATGCATAAAGATCACCGTTTTCTTTTAAGATGAGTCCTCCATTTTCTGATGTAAAGACTTGTGTATTGTCATTATATTTTTTCATGTGCTTCACCTGATTTCTTTATGAATATATTTATTTTATCATAGCTTTGTCTTATAGCACAGGATGGATTGATATTTGTGATGACTATATTGCCATATTAGAACTAGAGATAGTTCAATATGTAAAAACAGCCATCAAAAATAAGGTAGGAATGGTACTGTTTCATAAAGTAAGATATAATGAACTCAGAATAAAGGAGATTTTTTATGGAAACGATGTTTCAGTATATTTGTGAGACACCTGATCAATGTCGCAAAAATATTTATCATTCAAAAGAATTGACTCAGAAAGTTGTAGATTTGTTTTGTGAGCGTGATTATAAAAGAATCATGATTTTATCTTCTGGATCAAGTTATCATGCTGCATTGACTCCTAAATACTTCGTAGAGAAGATTTTGAAAGTTAAAGTAGAAGTCATGACATCTTTTACTGCACTGCATTATGAGCGTGTGTTTGATGAAGATACGTTCTATATTGGCATGGGACAGTCTGGCAGAAGCAATAACACCAATCAGGCAATGCAGATGCTAAGGGATGCTGGATGCAAGGTTGTAGGTGTTACTGGAAATGTTGAGAGTGTAATGAAAAATCATTGTGATGTGATTGTCAACTGGGGCATGGGGATTGAAAAGATTGGTTTTGTAACCAAAGGCTTTTCAACCGGTGTACTGTTTTACATGCTGTTTGCATTAGAGGCAGCTGTTAAAAAACAAAGGATGACTGAAGTAGAATATGCGTCATATAAAGATGAGCTTTTGAAGATGTGTGATGTAATAGAACGTGCGATTCCAGTGGTCAATGCCTGGTATGAAAGAAATGCAGATGGCTTATATGACTTTCATCGTGCACAGGTACTTGGAGTTGGACCAGGATTTGGTGCTGCTTTAGAAGGGGCATTAAAGATGCAGGAAACGATGGGAAAAGCCTGCACAGCCTTTGAAGCAGAAGAATTCTTGCATGGACCATGTTATGAAATCAATGGGGATAAGACTCTCTTTATTTTAGATACAGGTGGTCAAAACAAAGAAAGAATCTTGAAGCTGTATCATGAAGTGCATCGTTTAACAGAGAATGTTTATCTCATCACTAATACACCAGTCAATGATTCTAAGGCATGCATTGTGGAACATGATTTATCTGAAGATATGGCAGTACTGATTAATATTATTTCTATGCAGATAGTTGCAGCAAATGGACATGCCAAATGGGTTAATCCTATGCTAGAAAAACGTGTTGCCTTTACTGAAGCCATGGATACTAAATCTGCTAAAACAGGTAAAGAAATCGGATTATAAGTGAATTTTATTTTGTAAACTGATACAATGAAATTATGAAATCTGGAGGATGAAATATGTACAGACAAGAGTATCCTAGACCTCAGTTTGTAAGAGAAGACTGGATCAATTTAAATGGAAGCTGGCAGTTTGAATTTGATGATGCAAATGCTGGATTAGATGAAGCGTGGATGAAAGGACATGAGTTTTCTAAAACTATTGAAGTGCCATTTGCGTATCAGACTGAACTAAGTGGTATTTGTGATACATCTGCTCATGATGTGATATGGTATCAGCGTTTATTAGATATACCTGAAAACTGGAAGGATAAACGTGTTCTTTTACACTTTGGGGCTGTGGATTATCGCTGTGAAGTGTATGTAAATGGTAAGCTTTGTGGTACACATGAAGGTGGACATACTTCTTTTGAATTTGATATTACACGCTTTTTAAGCGATTGTGAGAATGTTTTGACTTTGAGGGTTGAAGACCCGTCTTTTGATGAATCAATCCCTAGAGGCAAGCAGACATGGCATAAAGAGCCTTTTGGCATCTGGTATACACGTACCAGTGGTATCTGGCAGACGGTATGGATGGAAGCTGTTGATCATGCACATCTTGCATCTGTGAAAATGAGCAGTGATTTGGATACGATGTCTGAACTGTTTGAGTTTAAGGTAACAGATGCATGCATAGGCAAGCATTTAGAACTAACGATTTCCTTTCAAGGAGAAGAATTAGTGTCTGATTCAATGAAAATCTATAAAAAGGAATTTGTACGTTCTGTAAATCTCATACATAATGAAATCTATCATCATGGTGTACATGGGGCAAAACATGGCTGGATGTGGAGTCCAGAAGTACCAAATTTATTTGATGTTACATTTAGAATTGTGGATGATTCACAAATCTTAGATGAAGTGAATTCATATTTTGGAATGCGTAAGATTCATACTCAAAACGGAATGGTCTTTTTAAACAATAAGCCTTATTATCAAAAACTTGTCTTAAATCAGGGATACTGGAGAAAAGGGCTGTTAACTGCTGAAAAGGATGAAGATTTTATCAAAGATATTGAACTGATGAAATCAATGGGATTTAACGGCTGTCGTATTCATCAGAAAGTTGAAGATCCGCGTTTCTTATACTGGGCAGATCATTTAGGTTTTCTTGTCTGGGGTGAATGTGCTGCTTTCCCATCATGGCATACTGATGCATCAAAACGCTTGATGAAAGAATGGTTTGAAATCATTGAACGTGACTTTAATCATCCTAGTATTATTACATGGACTCCAATCAATGAAAGCTGGGGAGTAGAAGATATCTTATTTTCAAGTGTTCAGCAGAATTATGCACTGGCTTTGTACTATATGATTAAATCGATGGATCCAACTCGTCTTGTTGTCTCAAATGATGGCTGGGAATGTGTAAAGAGTGATATCGTAGGTGTTCATAACTATCGTCATGGACAAGCTTATGAAACTGGTAAATATGCAGATTTTATCAAGAATCTTAAAACTGCAGAAGGACTGACAACTCAGTTAACTGCTGGAAGAATGGTTTTTGCCAATGGATTTGGACATGAAGGACAGCCTATCTTGTTGACTGAATTTGGCGGTATTGCCTATGACAGTGTTCATGAAAAGGGATGGGGCTATACATCAGTGACTACAGAAGAAGAGTTTTTACAGGATTATCAACGTATCATGGAGGCAATCTATGCTTCTGAAACTCTGCATGGATTCTGTTATACACAGTTAAGTGATGTTCAGCAGGAAATCAATGGACTTTTGAATTTTGATCATGAACCAAAAGTAGAAGTTTCAAAAATCAAAGAAATCAATGACATGTGGCATTCATTAACAATTAAACAGTAAGCTGTCTTCATTCAAGACAGCTTTTCTTTATGTCACTTTCAGGAATTATCGTGTATAATAATACAGGATAGGTGAAAACATGATTAAAATCATTCATTTACATACATTAGAAGAAGTATCAAAATTATTTCTTGAACAAGTTTATTATGAAAAAGAAGAACGTTATCGTTCAGCTTTTTTGTATCGTGGAATGCCTAATGCAAAGTTTAAACTGATGACCAGTCTTGAAAGAAACTGTAAAGAGAAAAAAACGGATATTGAAAAACCAATATTAAGAAATTTTGCGAAGTATGCCATTAGTGAAGATCCCATGCTGGAAGGAAACATCTTTAGACAAATGATTGTTGGTCAGCATCATGGACTTCCTACACGTCTTTTAGACTGGACGATTTCACCGCTTACAGCACTTCATTTTGCGACCAGCGGCGAAGATTTATCAAAGATGAGTAAACATGACTGCTTAGTTTGGAAAATCGATTATAAGGAAATTAACGCACTTTTACCAGAGAAATATCGCGAGATACTGAGAAAAGAAAATGCCAATCTGATGAGTGTTGATATGTTAAGAACGCTGGTATCTGGAATTGAAGACTATGATCAGGATATGAATGGAAGCGCCATGGTTCTGGTTGAACCTCCATCTTTAGAACAGCGTATTGCCAATCAATATTCTTATTTCTCTATTATTCCAGATCAGATGACAGATATTGAAGAGTTCCTTGCAAGAAATACGAAAAATACTGTTTGTTATGTAATTGATAAGGACATTCGCTGGAGAATTCGAGATATGTTAGATCAGATGAATGTCAATGAGCGTATTTTATCACCTGGACTTGATGGCGTATCCCAATGGATTAAGCGTCATTATTATGTGAAATAGGAGGAATTATGAAATTCATAAAGAAACTGTTGCTGGTGATTCTGGTTCTTATTTTACTGGTTGGATGCAGCGTTTATTTTGGGGCAAATCTTATGATGGATTCTGTACTGAATGAAATGGATCAGCAGGAAATCATTGAAGTGGAAGATGCAGAAATAGCTCCAGAAGTTCTTGAACAGGTTCAAGAAAGAAAAGTCATCAATGTTGTATTGTTTGGCGCAGATACAGATGAAGGTGTTGAATCAACTGATGAAGATCGTTCAGATGTCATGAAAATCGTTTCTCTGGACTATGACAACAAGAAAATAAAGATTACATCACTGGAAAGAGATGTTGTTGTATATATTCCAGGAGATCGTCAGGAATATGGACATTTTAACTGGGCTTACTGGTTTGGAGGTCCTGAATTAGCTGTAAAAACAATCAATTATAACCTGGATCTGGATATTACTCAGTATGTGACTTTTAATTTTCGTGCAGTGACTGAACTGATTGATTTGATTGGCGGGGTAGACATTACTTTAACTGGTGCAGAAGCGAAGTACTTTGTGGATGGACATATTGATCACAATGCAGTGAAGGGTGTAAATCACATGAATGGTAAAGTAGCTCTTAGTTATGCAAGATTAAGAGAAATTGACAGTAATTTCAGCCGTATGGAGCGTCAGAACAATGTCATTCGTGCTGTCATCAACAAACTGAAATCCAAGAGTGTCATTGAGCTGATGGAACTTGTCAAAAAAATGATGCCATACATCTCAACAAATCTTACCAATGATGATATTAAAGATTATCTGGTAAATATTCTAAGCTTTGATTTGATGAACATTGAAACGTATACTGAACCTAGCGGTCAGTACAATGATATCTGCAGATGTCCTGGTTTAGGCGGATATCTTGTACGCAGTTATTCAGATATGGTAAAGAATCTTCATCTGAATATCTATGGAAATGAAGACTATCAGCCTAGTCAAACAGTACTGGATAATGAAAAGCGTATTTATGATACGTATGGAGAATTCTCTAAATAAAAGAATGCCTGACTTTATAGTCAGGCATTTTCTGTTAATCAATGTACATGTTTGTTGCTCTAAAGAGGGTCTTTTTAATTTCTTCTTTCAGCATAGGAGGTTCCATAACCACTGTATAGTTGATGTACTGGAAGCACCAGTATACTAAATTATCCAGTGTGGTTGTAATAGTAGCCATGACGTTTAAGTTATCATAAGGCTCTAACTTAACGTTATCCTGGAATTTTTCAACGACTTGGTCAATGATATATTTATTGCATTTTACTTTGAATGTTTCAATTTTTCCACCATAGGATGTAATGCGTTCAAATGTATATTTTCTTCCATCAAAGCTCTTATCAGGACTCTTTGCAGTTTCATCCAGTTTCTTAACATTCACCAAACGGTCAATGCGATAATGTGAAACACGTCCTGTTGCTTCATTAAGGCCAATCACATAGAAAAGACCATCACTGGCAGTAATGCAGAAAGGAGAAAGTGTATACGTTTTCCCATTTGATACAAGCTTTTTATCGAGATTATAATGAGTATAATTGAAGCTTATTTTTTTGTGACGTGAAATCGCATCAGAGATTGTTACAGTATCTTCTGTAGAATCTTTCAAGAAATGTGAAGGTTTATCAGCATAAAGCTTGCCTGTCTCATTTTTAGTATACAGGCTTTGAGTTTGATATAAACGATATACCAGTTCAGAAAATTCTTTTTTATCTACAGCTGGATCAAGATACAATGAACGTACAATCTGATCAAGATCTTCTTTGGCTACAGGACGTTTCTTCAAAAGGTAGCCTTTATTATTTTCTGCATATGTCTCAATTTCATAGCCCATTTCTTTCAAAACATCAACTGTCGTATAAATTGTACGACGTTCAATGTTTAATCCGAATTCACTTTGAACTAGGTTGATGACATCAGTTGCTGTAAGATAGTGTCTTTCATCGGAATACTTGCTTAAAATCTGCAAGACAAGCAGGTCATTAGATTGTTTTCTGGCCATAGGAATCACCTCGTATACTATTTTACAACATGTACAAGATTTTGACCATGATAAAAGTAAAAGATTTTGTAATGTTTTTTTGTTTCTGATATAATGAACCAAGAATGGTGGAATTAATGATGACAGTTGAAGTAAAATGCAAACAGCTGGATGAACAGGGGATGGGCGTTTTTTATGCTCAAGGGAAACGATATGTCTGTAAGGATTTGCTGGAAAATGAAAGAGCTCTAGTAGAAATACATAGAAATCATGTTCAGCTTGTCAAACATCTGGAAACCTCCAAAGAGCGTACAAAATTCAGATGTACTCAGTTTGAGAAATGCGGCGGATGTCAATTATCGCATATGAGTTATGATAAAGAATGCCATTTGAAAACTGAGAAAATAAAGAAATTGTTTCCACAGATGAGGGTTGAACCAATTCTTGGTGCGAAACAGACAGAGCAGTATCGCAATAAAACGATTGCATCATTTGCAAAAGGAACAAAGGGTAAAATAATTGCTGGGCAATATGAAACTCATTCCCATCGTGTATTAGATGCCAGAAAATGCATTTACCAAAGTACTTTGGCAAATCAAATTGTGGAAAGCTGCTGCAAATTGATGGAAAAATATAAGATTGCTCCATATGATGAAGATCGTAAAACGGGTTATCTGCGTCATGTTTTGATTCGTACAACTAGTCACAATAAAGCATTGGTATGTTTTGTGAGTGTGAAGGCAGATTTTCCAGAGCGTAAGAAGTTTTTTGGTGAACTGAAAAGAATACACCCTGAGATAGATACGATGATTACGAATATCAATTCTCGTTCAACAAGTGTTGTCCTTGGAGAAAAGGAGATTGTGTCTTTTGGGGAAGGCTATGTAACTGATGATCTTTGTGGATGTCAGTTTAGGATTTCCAGCAGTACATTTTATCAGATTCATCATGATCAGACCGAGGTTTTATACAGCAAGGCAATTGAAATGGCAGAACTGAATGGAACAGAACGTATTTTAGATGCCTATTGCGGAATTGGGACTATATCAATGATTGCTTCAGGATATGTGAAAGAAGCTGTGGGCGTTGAAATTAATAAAGCTTCTATTCGAAATGCTATTGTGAATGCAAAACTAAATCAAATTTCTAACTGTACTTATATTGCAGAGGATTGTACGCATTATATGCTGAAAGCTGCACAGAACAAGGAACATTTTGATACTGTTTTTTTAGATCCTGCAAGAGAAGGAAGTACTCCTGAGTTTTTGAATGCATTGTGTTCACTGCATCCAAAAAAGATTGTTTATATTTCATGCAACCCAGAAACGCAGAAGCGAGATGTTCAGCTGCTTAGAAAGAAAGGCTACAAGATTTGTAGAATACAGCCAGTGGATATGTTTCCTCGTACTGTTCATGTCGAAAATATTATTTTACTTAAAAAAGAACTGTCTTAAAGGGATAAGACAGTTCTTTTTGAATTGTTTCTAAAAAATAATTTTTTCTTATTGCTTATAGAAGTAAAACTATAAAAAATAAAAAGATATACATTGTCAAAAAAGCACAAATACAGGTCTAAATTCAAGAGCTAACATTATTAAAATCATGAGATACAATAGCGTCGAATAGAAGAAGCAGTTGCAGTTGAGTAGTTTAGAAAACGTGACTTATTCAGCCAGGTGCTTTTTCTTTTTCTTTCTCATAATGAAAATGGAGGTGAAATGATGAGAAGGATAATCGTTGATCCAGCAGTCCTTGAAGCGACTGCATCGAAAATGGAATTATTGAATAGTGAGTATCATCAGACAGTATCTGCATTGTATGAAGGAGTGGATTTGCTGGCACAAAGCTGGCAGGGAAAAGATAATTTGGCATTTACAAGTCAGATTAAAGGTTTTGATCAAGATTTAAGGGAGATTTATGCACTGTGTACGCAGTATATTGAATTTTTAAGAGCTTCTGCAAGAGGCTATCGCAATACGCAAAGTGAACTTGCAGCACAGGCAAATGCATTAGTTCAGTAGAGAGGAGATTATGATGGAACGTATCAGTATTGATTTGGGAGCGGTAAGGGATGCTGCTAGAATGATTAGAAGTAGAAATGAGATGCTTTATGATTTGTTGAATCAAATGAAAAGACAGATGAATGAATTGAGCGGTGTCTGGATTTCTGAGGGTTCAGAAGTGATTCGTGCTCGTTTTCAGTCGTTTTCTTTACAGTTTGATGTCCAGAAGGATATTATTGAACGTTATGCAGTTTTTTTAGACAATACGGTGAACTCTTATGATTCGATGGAAAGTACAATTACATCCAATGCGTCGTCTTTTGGTTAATGTCTTTTTAGCTTTGTTTCTGTGCTGTTTGTGTGGCTGTCAAAAAGATATGTGGACTAATGAAGAATGGTTTATACAAGTTGCACTGCAAGGTGGATTTAGCATAAATGAGACAAAGGCTCTACAAGATTTTAAAAGTTTTGATCTGGTACAACTAGATGAGAATTCTTTTGATGAATCTTTGACTTTTGCAACAGTTATTCAAACTTGTAATGGCTTGCTGGAAGACTACGATAAGGATGAACTGTATAGAGTGCTTAATGTTTCGGCTATTAAAGATGAGAAAGTCTTATCTGCTGATCAAAGCAAGATGCTTCTTGATTGGCTGATTCATCAATTGAATACATTTGAAAAGAAAACAACGAATAAGGTGACTTATGTTAGTGAGCCGATAAAAGTAGATGCCATGGATAGAATAGGGGATTGGATTTTATGTGAACAAACACTATTTCTAAATGATTTGATTGACATCAATGGGATTGTTTATGAAGTTGTGGATTTGAATGAAGAATGGTGTCGTGTTGAAGAAGCGGATTATCAAGATGTAATTGATATGGATTTATCTGGATCAATGGATTTAGATTTAAATAAATCCGAGATTACTGTTAAGAATGAGATTGTTGAAGTGAATGAAGAGCTGAAGGCGGGTATGCCTGCCTTCAGTCTTTCAAAAACAATTGAAATTGGAGGATTTAAAGTTCGTTTCAGTACTTCTAGTGATTCACTGCATATCTATGCATCAAAAAAACTGGATTCCGGCTTACCTATATTTGCGCAGTTTGATATTAATAAAATTCATTGTGATTTTAAATGGAAAGCAAATCAAGATGAAGTATCAGCTGCAGGATTGAAGGTGAGTTATGAAACTTCTTTTACTTCTGGACTGAGGACAACGAAGATGAATGATCGTATTCTTGATTTTTCTAAATTAAATTCTTCTGATTTGATGAATTCGTTGAATAATGCATTTGTTCCTAAATCTGAATGTCTTGAGACAACATTGGAATTGGCTGAGATACAGATACCATTTCCTGAAATGCCTGCTTGTGTTTTGAAAATGAAAGTATTGCTTCACTTGTATGCAAGCGGGAAGGTAGATATTTCTTTTGAAAACGATCAGGTCATTGGATTTGAAAAAATGAATGGCAAAATAAGATACATTCATGAATCCGAAAAAGATTCTTACGTTTCATTTCGTGCCAGTGGAAAAGCATCGACACAATTAAAGTTTATTCTTTCTATTCTTTCTAAAGACTGTATGGATGCAGGTGTAGATTTTGGGATTGAAGGAAATGCAGAATCAAAATTGTCTTTGATTGACACTGGGAAAATGATTAACACTGATTTGCCATATGAAATCGCTGAAGAGCTTGCAAATTCATCAGATAAAATGTTGGCGTGTGCCGATTTAGATGCGAATTGGCTACTTAAACTTGCATTGAATTCACACTCAACACTTTTGGGCTCATTTGGTTTTGGAAAAACATTTACAGTTTTAAATGAGGCAAATGGATCTCTTTTTGGTAAAAAAATACATTTTGAGAATTTTCAGCAAGTTGAACAATGTACACGAAAAACTAAAAATTCAGTTCTTCCGATGATAGAACTATCTTTGGATCGTATTGAATTAAAGAATTATTTACTTGTATTAAACAAGGATCAGAAGGGTTTTGTTCATATATCCTCACTTCCTGATGGCATAAGTTATTCTGATGTGATTTTTACATCCTCTGATTCAAAAGTTGCAGAAGTAAGCAGTTCAGGAATTGTTACTGGAATTGATAGTGGACAATGTTTTGTTAAAGTAAGTTTAAAGGATGGTTCGAATGCAGTCCAGTGCAGCATCTTTGTCAGATAAGCTGATTGTTTCTTTAGCAAATCATCGAGTTTTTAAAACATGGATTTTAACAGATAGTCAAACTGTTGATTTTGAAGGCTCAGAGTTGTTTTTTGAAAAAGGGGATAAATGGCATCTAATTGTTGATCATCAAACGATTGAGTGTATTCCAGAATCAACAATATTTCTTCAAATAAGTTCTTTGCACCAAGTCGAAATTAGTTTTTCTGTTTTAAATGATTCTTACTTAAATCCGGGTTTACTGGTTCTTGAAGATAAGTTAGTGATTGGAAGTGATTATGTCAATGACGGGATTACTGAAGCTCAGTTTCATGAAAAAGAGGTGACATTAATTCGAGAGAAAGATAATGTTCGTTACAAGTTTCAAGGAAATCAAGTTTGTGCTGTCAATGGGAAAATCGTAGATAAAGAAGGCATGATATCTGTACCTTCACTTTTAGAATCAGGATTTTTAAAGGTTTTTGTAGCAGAATCCTGTGTTGTATTTAATCATTGTATTCTTACGAATCTGCAGCATGACCAACTTGTTGTAAAATCAATTGAGCCTATGTATTACAAAAGGATTAAGGATCATTTCATTGCTCAATACGAGAATCTTTTTTTGAATAAAAAGATGCCTGAGTTTCCATTACTTCCAGAAGTGCATAATATTTCTTTAAGTACTATTGGACCTATGCTGACAATGAGCCTTGCATCTTTGTTGACTGCTTGGGTTTCTTATCAATCGTCCGGAAATGAAGTGTCTTTGATTATGCCTTCTGTAATGATTTTCAGTGCTGTGTTTTGGCCTGTTACTGGTTTTTTCATCTCAAAAATCAAGCAAAAGTGTTTAAAAAGAAAAAGGCGTCATCAATATCTTGAAGAATGTGAAGAGCTCTTACAGCAAATTCAAGATTTTAAACTAAAAGTTCGTCATTCAATTCAGCATCCAGAAAAATTGGATGTTTCTGAATATTGGCAGATTCGTCCTAATCATTCACGTTTTCTTCATCTTCCATTAGGATATGGAAAATTAGAGAATATCATTGAGTTGAAACAGGCTTCGAATCAACCATCATTGAATGAAACTGTATGTTTAAACAAAATGAATGAAATCATGAAGACAGCTTCAAATGTAGATAACACGTTAATTGAGTGTGATTTGTTGAAAGACAAACATATTGCTTTGATTTCTTCTTCTCATTTTATAGAAGACATATCATTAAGAATTATTATGATGATGGGATGTATGCATGATTTAAAGTCAGTTCATTATGTGCTGATTAGTGATAATGAATCATTGAACTGGAAATTACGTTCTACACCTTTATTTCAAAATGGATCTGAGTGTAATGTTTTTGATCAAAGTGTTTCTATTTCGGAGTGTGAAAAAAGATTAAGTGATTTTGCTTCAGGGAATGTAGTTTGTTTTGTGCTTAATCGCACAAAATTTGAACAGGTCAATTCAAGAATACGTCAAAAGTGTCTATCAGTTTATTTTCTTGGACATCATGAATTAATTCCGTCAGAATGTACAAAAATCTTCCGAATCAGCTCTGAAGGTTTTATTCAACCAGGCAAAGTAATGTTTACGATAAATGATTATGAAGCTGCTAAGAAGCTGCTTAATAATTTACATTATTTTCAACCACCATCTTCTTTTAAACGCACCTATGGTCAAATTGACTTTCTTAGTTTATTTCCTGTATTAAATGAAGAAAAAATACTTGAAAACTGGAAAAATGGAGGTGATCCGGTTGGTATATTAGGTGTAAATCAATATGATGAACTAATTGAATTAAATTTGTCTGAGCATCATGAAGGACCACATGGATTGATTGCAGGAATGACTGGAAGTGGCAAAAGTGTTTTACTGTTAGGTTTTTTGCTGTCTTTAGCAATTCGTTGTTCTCCGCTAGATCTTCAGATGCTTGTGATTGATTACAAAGGAGGAACACTATTTCAACAGCTTCAATCAAAAAACTGTGTGCTTCCTCATTTATGTGGATGGTTAAGTAACCAGTCTTCTTTTATAGGAAGAACACTTTCCAGTATTAGTTATGAATGCAGCAGAAGACAAAAACTATTTGAAAAGGCATCGAAGGTTATTGGTAGAACAATTGCTGATATTCATGACTATCGTGTTGCTCAAAAATCAAATCATCAAATTCCTCATTTGGCGAATCTTCTGATTATTGTTGATGAATTTGCAGAATTAAAAAGGGAAGAACCAGAGTTTTTGAAGACGCTGATATCTCTTTCTAGAACAGGAAGAAGTTTAGGGCTTCATTTGATTTTATGTACACAAAAAATCAGTGGGGTTGTTGACGATGAGATTACAGGAAATGCTCGATTTCGTATTGGCTTGCGTGTAAGTAGAGCTTCTGAATCTAGAGAATTGTTAGGCTGCGAGAATGCTGTACACTTAAAAAGACCAGGTGAATTTGTTATGGTAAGTGATCAGCGAACAGTAACAGGACAATCTTCATATTGTTTAGCTCCTATTTATGATTATCCTAAAATTGTCTCTTTAACTAACAGTTGTGGCACCGTAATCAAAACATCAAGAGAATTAGACTCATCTTCTGCAAGACAAAATGAAAAAATAGTTGAATTATTGAAGAAAACTGCTGAATTGGCTTGTATTAATGTATCTCCTTTGTGGCTTCCACCGTTAAAGAAAAAGAATGCTTTGAATCTTCTTCAATCTAAGCAAATTTTAATTGGAATGGTGGATTTTCCAGACATAAGATCTCAAAAAACAATGCTGTTACATCATGAACATCATTTATTGCTTGGTTATCAAACAGAAGCACAGCGAATTGAGCTAATTGAATATTATTTGAAACAATTGCTCTATTTAGGTGATTATCCAGTTTATTATGTACAGCTTATTTCAAAAATACGCAGTCCAGAACAATGTATTCAGCCAGATAGAGATCAAATGGAACGTTTTTTAAAATGCATGTCATCTGTTCAAAATGAACGAAGTATTATTCTTATCGATGATTTGGTTGAATTTATGGAGTATTTTGAATCTATATCACAATTGAACAGTTTTCTATTCAAGGCAGTTCAAAGGAAGATTCAATGTATATGCCTTCTACGTAGTCCTTTTAGTGTATCTGGGTTATTGCTTGATCAATTCGCAACAAAAGTGATTTTTGCGGATATTAATGACAGTGAATCAATGAACCTTTTCCATGTGCGCAGAGAGAATAATCGAATTGCTTCCTTATCTCAAGGTTATACACTTATACATGAGAAACTTTGTGTTCTTCAGCTTGAAGCACTACCTGATTCTATCAAAGAGTGTGCAGAACTTAAGACAATTAAATATTTGCCAGAAATTGTTTCCCGTCCGAAATCTGAAACCTTTTTTGTAGGTGTTTCTATGAAAACACTTGAACATGTTCAGCTTGAAAATGATTCATCATTGATTTTAACTGGTATGAATATTCATGAAATTAAAGAATATTCGATGTTACTCTGTGATAAAGTTCATGATATTGAAATTTTAGATTATTATCAATTGAGTGAAAGATATACAAGGCAAACGATTAAAGATAAATCAGTACTATGGATAGGAAAACAGTTTCATCTTCAGATGTTAATGATGCCTGATGAGGGAATACCTTATCCAAAATCAAAGAAAGAAGGTGTACTAATGAAAAATGGTGTTATGGAGAATGTAAGACTGTATGATGAGTGATGAAGTTAGTATACAGATTGTCTTTCCATTATTGAATACACAGCGTTTTATACGTGCCTCGCGTAAATGCAGTATTCAAGATATTCTGATTGAGATTAGAAAACTAGATGATTTTCTTGAATTGTGTATTGATACACAAAAGCCATGGGTATTTGATGAAAAAGGGAATTTGATAGATAAGACAGCATCACTAGAGAATTTTGGTGAAAAGATGTGGATTCAATTGTTTGTAACATAAAAGCAGGCTATTTTGCCTGCTTAATAAAACGATGACGATATGTACAGTGTTTGCATAACTCTTCGGTAATTTTATGATTTTTGAATCCTTGAACCATTTGTAGATAACGATTAGACTCCATGATATCTGTTAGAGATGTTTTGAAAATATTACCGAGTTGAATGATTCCTTTTGCATCTAAACAGCATGGAACAACAGTTCCATCAACTAAGATTGCAATCATGTCAACACCACCGTGACAAGTTCCTGTATTCAAGGATATACCAGTATTTTCTGGCCATGAAAATTGATTGTCATAATGTAAATAGCAGTTGTTCATGATTTTCCAACTTCCTTTTCTTGAGGTTTCAGTTAGATGATATCTCTCTGAAATCCATTGAATAGCTTCTTTGGAACATTTTGAAAGATTGTTTTGATTCCAAAATCGAATCTCGCAGTACGGTGACTGCTGAAGACTGGCTTGACTCATAAAGTCAAAAACAACATTTAGCCAGTCTTCAGGGTTTGTGTTTTGTTCATCAAGAGAATGAGCGCTAAAACTGATTTTTCGTAAACATTTTTTCTTTAGAAGCCAAAAGTTGTTTTTTAACAAAGAACCATTAGTTACTAATTGAACTTTCATGTTGTACTCATCCAATATTTCAAAGATTTCCTCTAATTTCGGATGCAAAAGGGGTTCTCCTTGAACATGAAGATAAATGTATTCACTGACATCTTTAATTTGGTGAATAGCATAACGTATTTGATCAACAGACATGGATTTGTATTCACGACCATGACGAATACAAAAACTGCAAGTTAAATTGCAGATGTTGGTTATTTCCAAATAGACACGCTTTATCTTTTTCATAAGATTAGTATAAAAAAAAGGCTGCAATTTCGCAACCTTTACTGTTGAATGATTCTTGATAAAAACGCTTTTGTGCGTTCCTGTTTTGGGTTATTGAAGATTTCTTCAGGTGAGCCTTGTTCGACGATTACACCCTGATCCATAAATACGACTTGATCAGCAACATCTTTTGCGAAGCCCATTTCATGCGTAACAACAATCATAGTTAAACCTTCATTTGCGAGATCTTTCATTACTGTCAATACTTCAGCAACCATTTCAGGGTCGAGTGCAGATGTTGGTTCATCGAATAATAAAACTTCTGGATCCATACACAATGCTCTAGCAATGGCTACACGCTGTTTTTGTCCACCAGAAAGAGTAGTGCTTGGTGCTTCAGCAAAAGCTTCCATACCAACTTTTTTGAGGTATAGCATTGCTTTTTCTCTTGCTTCAGCTTCAGAACGATTCAATACTTTCATCTGTGCAATCATGCAGTTTTTAATAACAGACATATTGTTAAAGAGATTAAATGACTGAAATACCATGCCGACTTTTGAACGATACTTATTAGCGTTTTTAATTTTTGTGACATCTTCTCCATGGACAATGATTTCTCCACCATCAGGAGTTTCAAGAAGATTGATGCATCGAAGCAGTGTACTTTTTCCAGATCCAGAAGCTCCGATAAGACAGACAACTTCACCTTGATTTACTGAAAAATCGACGCTTTTGAGGACTTCAAGAGCACCAAAGCTTTTTTGAATCTTTTTGATTTCAATAACGGCCATCGTGTTCTTCCTCCTTTTTATTTGCTAAATTTACACTTCCAGGTACAGTAACTGAAGCAGGATAGCTATGGGTTGTTTTGTTCATCTTACCTTCAATCCAGCGAAGAACAAAGCTAGTTGCAAGTGTCATCATTAAATATACACAAGCAGTTACGAAGTAAGTTTCTACGAATCGGAAAGTACTTCCTGCGATGGATTTTGACTGAAACATGAGTTCAGTAATAGAGATAATCATCAAAACTGAACTATCTTTAATATTTACAATAAATTCATTACCGATAGCAGGAAAGGCATTTTTGATTGCTTGTGGAAGAACCACTAGCATCATTGTTTGTACAGAACTCATTCCTAGTGAACGTGCAGCTTCAGTTTGTCCTTTATCAACAGCCTGAATCCCTGAACGAACAATTTCAGACATATATGCACCAGTATTGACTGAAATGATGAAAATTGCTGCTATGGTATTTGTCCAATTGAATACTGGACGAAGAGCATAATAGAGGAATACTGCTTGTACCATCATTGGTGTTCCACGGAATACTTCAATATAGATAGTTGACAAAATGTCGAATGTTTTTTTGACAAAGCGAATAATAGGGGACGCATTTTGATCAAGTGTGATGGCTTTTAATCCACCGACAACCAAGCCTAGCGCTAGCCCCAGGAAAGTGCCTATAAGCGCAATCAGCAAAGTCGTACGAATGCCCAGCAGAAGGCTGGGCCAGTACTCGATAATAATGTCCAAACAAGTTGTTAAAAATTCAATCATTATTCATTAGCAGGCTGACGATTTGTAGCTTCCTGCATCATTGTGTTTCTTTCTTCCTGGGTGATTGAATCTAAAACTGCCTGTACCTGTTCTAATAAATCTGTATCAGTTTTTCTAACTGCAACAGATACTGAAGTATCTGCAACAAAACCGTTGCCTTCTGCAAAAGTTACGATTGCTAAATCTGGATTAGCAGCAACAACACCTTGTGCAACTGGCATTTCAGCAGTGATAGCATCTGCTTCGCCAGCCTGCAGTGACAGTACCATACGTGGATAAGAATCCTGTGGAACCATGTGGTTAACGCCTTCAATCTGATCAATGATTTCATCATAGATTGTGTTTAACTGTCCTAAAACGTTATATCCTGACAGTTCCTGAATAGATGTAATACCAGTTAATTCGCTGTTTGCACGAACAACTGCTACCATCTGACTTTCGTAATAAGGCTTAGTGAAATTAACTGCTTCCGCACGATCAGGAGTTTCAGTCATGCCTGCAATAATTAAATCAATGTCATTTGCGTTTAATGCAGGAATTAGATTATCCCAGTCTGTTTTGACAATTTGTACATCCATATTTAATTCAGATGCAATACGTGCAGCTATCACAACATCATAGCCATCACAGAAATCAACAGAAGAAATTGGTTCAGCAGTATCTGAATCTTCAACCTGAGTCCAGTTGAATGGAGCATAGTTACATTCCATTCCGACTTTTAATGTTTTTCTAGCTGTATCATCATTTGTTGAATTGTCTGCTGGAGCGGAGCATCCTGTAAGTGCCAGGACAAGTGTAAGAAGTGCGAGTAATCTTTTCATTTGTGTTTTCCTCCTTGATAACAAAACAAAAGCTGTATGCTATCGCACACAGCTGTAAAAACAGTCTTTTGCAATAGCGCCTCGTCATGATGACGGAGTGCTACAGGTATTTCCTGCAACCCCACGGAGTACTCATGCCTGAGATTCCGTTCGGCGGTGATTGCCTTTCTTTCGGTTCGTCGCATGCCTGCTTCCCGAAGTACTCATCTGCACCGCTACCTCTACTCTTTTGTTATGTTGTTAGTTTATTCTATTCTTTGTGTTTTGTCAACTTAATTATGAAAACATTTCAGAAACTACAGATTTTGTTCTTTCACAAATGCATAGAAATCCGCTTCTGCTTGTTTGTCTTTTTCATCAATTGTTCCAACAGGACAGCAGCATATCATACATTCTTCATCTGAGTCTAAGTTGAACTGAGCATTTAGATAGTCTGGGTCAATATATCCTAAAGCGCATGTTCCTAATTTTGCGGCAGTTGCAGCAAGATAAAGATTTTGCATAACATGTCCAATATCCATCAAAGCAACGCGATGCGCATAAATTCCATATCGCCATTCAGCACGATAGAATACGGCACTATAATAGAAAACTACAGAAGCTTTTGCTGCCCAGCTTTGTCCGCCAACAGATGTACTGATAAAGCTTTTTGCATCATCAATTTCTTTGATGAATTCAATCTGATGTGTCATTGGAAGATAGTGATAAAGTCCTGGATCAAGGCCTTCTACATATTGAACAATAAAGTAAGTTTCAAATTCATGACGAGCTCCTCCACATGGTACTGTACGAAGTGTTGCATAACTTTTCCCGCGGATTTCCTTAACGCCTTGTGTGCACCATAATAGATAAGATAATTCAAGCTTACTTAATGGCTTTTGTGTATAGACACGGTGTGACTGACGTGAATTGATAATATGCATAAAATCGTTGTCTAATGGAATGTTGTCAAAATTGGATGGAAGAGAAATCAATTCATTGGATTGCGCTGCTTTCACAAGTGGAGGCTGATTTTTTTTTAATTGTTGATCAGTTAGATAATCAGGATCTTCTTTTGGCATTTTCATGAAATTTCTGCCAGTTTCAATAATTGTTTTAATTTCTTTTTCTGTTAACATGTTTTTCAACTCCTACGTTTTGATGATACTACGAAGCTTTTTATACTTCAATATAAAAGCGAGGATTACTCCTCGCTGGCTGCATGGACCCATAAATCAAGCTGTTCAGAATTGTGAAGGGCAAGTAAAAAGTTTTCTTTTGCCATTGGATATGCTTTATATAAACTATTCAGCATTTCTTTGGCATCCTGTCGCTTTGTATATCCATCCATCGGACATGTACTTTTTACAACTGGGATCGAAGCTTCATTTAAGGCATTTGTAATATCTGATTCATATGCGTATACAAAAGGTCGAATAAAATGTGTTTCTGTGTTTGTTAAGTACATAGCAGGTTTAAATGTGGATATTCGTCCACCGTAAATCATATTCATCAGTAATGTCTCAATAGCGTCATCTGCATGGTGCGCAAAAGCAACTTTTGTACATTGATTATCTTTAGCAGCAGAAATCACTGTTGCCTTTTTAAACTTAGAGCACAAAGAACATTTTAAACTTCCATTTTCATTGGCTTGGATTTTTAAAATGTCATAAATCTGGGAAGGGTAATGGACTAATTGAATACCTTTTGAGGCAAAAAACTGATTTGCTTCAGTGAAATCCATTCCTGGAAATCCCATCTCAACATGTACACCAATGACATCAAAATGTTTTTTTCCTATTCTTTCACAGAAGTTTTTATATAAACTCATTGCATACAAAAGTACCATAGAATCTTTACCACCAGAAATTCCGACACATATTTTATCGTTTTCTTCGATTAGATGGTAATCTTCATCCGCTTTGCGAATACATCCTAGAAGTTTTTTCATTGACATATTTTATCACCGTTAGAAAGTATATCACTTGAAGAAAAACTTCGCAATGTATGACTTCGATGGTATAATAAATGAAGAGTAGGAGTTGAAAAAATTGGACGGAATTCTCTATATTAATAAGCCAAAAGATTGGACAAGTTTTGATGTTGTTGCGAAATGCAGACGACTTTTACATACAAAGAGTATTGGCCATACTGGTACGCTTGATCCACAGGCTACAGGTGTACTTGTGCTTCTTGTTGGTAAAGCAACCAAAATTCTACCGTATCTTGAAAAAAGCAGGAAAGAATATGTTGCAGAAATGGAATTTGGGAAAAGGACTACGACGGGTGATATATGGGGTGAAATCATTGAAACCTCAGATGTGAAATCAGTAAGTGAGGAAGAAATCAAAGTAGTTCTGAATAGTTTTTTGGGGAAATCAATGCAGAAGCCTCCCATGGTCTCTGCAATTAAAAAAGATGGAAAGAAACTATATGAATATGCTCGTCAGGGTATTGAAATAGAAGTTGAAAAGCGACAGATTGAAATTTTTGAAATTGAACTACTGAGTGTGTCTCCTTTACGCTTTCGTGCTGTAGTTTCTGCAGGATGTTATATCCGTTCTCTTTGTGAGGATATTGCAGAAAAACTTGGTATGTTAGGAACAATGTCTGCTTTGACGCGTACTAAAGTCGAAAATATTTGTTTGTCAGATTGTGTTTCTATTGAAGATGTAAGTGAACAGACGAAACTTCATGAAATAGAACAAGTGCTTAGCGGAGTTATGCCGCTTCATAAGGTGAGTGATTCTATGCTGATGCATGTAAAAAACGGAAAGCGCCTATATATTCAGCGCAGTGAAGAACTGTTATGCTTAACTCATCAAGATAAAGCAGTAGCGATAGCAGTTAAAGATGATGAAGCATATCGAGTAAAAAGGGGGTTATGGGGGTGAAAATCTGGAAATGTACAACACAAAGTGAACATTTAATTGATACTCCTGTTGTTGCCTGTATTGGATATTTTGATGGACTTCATCTTGGACATATGGCTTTGGTTAACAATACTTTAAGCAAAGCAGCAGAATTGAGTGCTGAAAGTGCAATTATTACCTTTGATCCGGATCCATGGGTGATTATTAAACAAGCTCAGGATGTACAGCATTTAACAACAATGAAACAGCGTCAAGAATTAGCTGAAAAAGCAGGTATTGAACATTTTATTGTACTGGATTTTACGAAGGAAATGTCAAATCTGAGTGAGTATGATTTTGTTGAATTATTGTTGAAAAACTTTAATCTTAAAGCAATGATCTGCGGATTTGATTTTCATTATGCTTCTAGAGGTTCCGGAAATGCTCAAACTTTAGCTAATCATGGTTTTGAAGTTGTTTGCGTTGATTCTGTGAATGATGAAAAAGGAAAAATCAGTTCTACACGTATATGTGAATGCATAGATGAAGGTCGTATGGAGGAAGCTGCTGCACTTCTTGGTTATGCGTATACGATTGAAGGAAGTGTAATTCATGGAAATGCGAAGGGAACTGGCATTGGTTTTCCTACAGCTAATATTAAAGCTGAACGTGAATTTTTGATTCCTAACCGTGGGGTTTATGTTGGTAAAGTGTCTTTTGATGAATGTGATTATCCTGCTATGATAAATATTGGGTTTAATCCTACATTTAATAAACGAAGAGTCTTATCTATTGAGGCTCATTTACTTGATTTTCATGGAGATATCTATGGAAAGAATGTAGATGTTTCATTTTATCGAAAGATAAGAGATGAAAAGAAATTTTCGTCAATTGATGAATTAATTTCGCAATTAAATCGTGATGTACAAGCGACACGGGAGTATTTTGTATGAATGAAGTTTTTCTTGAACGAATGAAAAATATGCTTCAGGATGAGTTTGATGACTATTTAAAGGCACTTGATGATCCTATGCACAAAGGATTGCGTATAAATACTTTAAAATGGGATGCACAGTCGTTTAAAGACAGTGGTTTATGTAGCTGGAAAGAAACACCTTTAAGTGATCATATTTTTGAAATACCAGAAGACGTTAAATTGGGAAAAACAGTTGAACATCATCAAGGATTATTTTATCTTCAAGAAGTCAGTGCATGTTCTGCAGTTGAAATTTTGAATCCTCTTCCAGGTGATTTTGTGCTTGATTTATGTGCTGCTCCTGGCGGGAAAAGTACACAGATTGCAATGAAACTGAATCATCAGGGTTTGTTGATTACTAATGAAATAGATGCACAACGTGCTCAAGTTCTTCTGAGTAATTGTGAACGCTGCGGTATCAGCAACGCAATTATTACAAACAGTGCACCAGAAATATTATGTCCTCAACTTGTTGGATGTATGGATAAAGTATTAGTGGATGCTCCATGCAGCGGTGAAGGAATGTTTAGAAAACATTCTAAAGCTATGGATGATTGGAGTGAAGCGCATGTCAAAGCGTGTGCTCAGCGTCAAAAAAGAATTGTAGACCAAGCTGTAACTGTTTTAAAACCAGGTGGAATCATGGTTTATTCTACGTGTACATATTCTGTTGAAGAAAATGAAGAAGTGATTGATTATCTTTTGCAGACTTATCCAGATTTAGAGCTGATGCCTACAACTACACAATTTGGAAGGCCAGGTTATGATGTTGGGCTGTGTGATGGGTCAAAAGTTCGTAGAATTTTTCTGATGGATGGCGGAGAAGGACATTTTGTTGCGAAACTAAGAAAAAAACAAGGAACTTTTAAGGAACTTAAGAGAATTAAGTCTAATCAGCCTCACAAATCAGTAAATATATTTTTAAAGGATCAGTTATCATCTATTCCATTGAACGTATATATGGTGAAAGAGAAAGTATATCTTGCAGATGCATTTTATGATTTGGGAAAAGTCCGTGTATTGCGTCAGGGAATTCTCGCAGGTGAAATCATCAAGGAACGATTTGAACCACATCAGCATTTTTATTCCAGTGCTTTTCTGCGTCCATATTTTCTGAAAATCACATCATGTTCCCATGATGAAATGGTACGATATATGCAGGGAGAGGTTTTAACACATCCTGCACCAAAAGGATATATTGGTTTAGTTTGGAATGAACATATTATTGGCTTTGGAAAGTCAGATGGACAAACAATCAAAAATAAATTACCAAAGGGGTTAAGACAAAGATAGGAGATTTTCATGCGTTTACAGCTATTTGACCTAGTAGACGAAAGTACAGCGCTGCTTCAGCAGAAACAGCCGATTTTTGAGCTTGTTGAAGAGAAGGTTGTTGGATTGTTTAAGCAGATGCTGGAAGGTGAAGATGTTGACTCTATTGCGTTTACATCTCGTATCAAATCTGCGAAATCTTTAAAAGAAAAGATGATTCGAAATAAATATTATTTAACATGTAAAACTGCACTGGAAGTACTCGAACTGCTTCCTGATTTGATAGGTGTTAAAGTTGAATGCAGATTTATTACTGATGAAAATAAGATATACAAACAGCTGCTGAAGCATTTTAAGCCTAGTTATAATGAATACGCGCAGTGTATTAGTGACTCAAATGTATTTTTGAATCTAAGCATGCCTCAGCCTCAAACACAGAGAAATGGTTTTACATTGTATCGTATTGACGGTTATTATATGCATGAAGGTGAACGAGTAAATTTTGAGTTCCAAATTAAAGCTCTTGTGCATCGCTTCTGGTCAGAGATTGAGCATCAGGTTGTATATAAAAATCCACATATCATTTTTAATGATATCTTTATGAAATCGGTTTTGTCATCTATTTATGATTCTTTAGAAGTTGTTGATCATCAGCTTCAGATTGTTTATGAACAGATGCTTGCTCAAAGCGCTCAGAATACAGATTTTGGAATGAGTGAGCAAGGATTTAAATCCTATTTAGCTCGTTCTATCAATGATATATACTCTTTGAAAATGGTTGATTCACTTGGTTTTACAACTGATTTCAAAAAGTGCAGTGCAATTTTAAGTCAGTATATTTATATTAAGGATTTTCTCAATTCGGACAATCCTCAAATTCGAATGATTGATTATTTTGAGCATTTTAATTTGTTGAAAATATCAGAAATTGATTTTACTCAGCCTATATATCTGGAAAAGGATTTTGAACATTCTGACCCATTCTGTGATGAGCTTGGGAAATACTGGCAGTCTGTATTGAATGTTGATTATGAATGGCATGTCTTTTTTGTGATGCTATTTGCAGTTGAACCAGATAACAATTTAGAAGATTTCCGCAAGTTTATTGAAATACTCCGCAATCTAATTATTGAGCGCAGATGGTTTGATGAAGTCTTTAATTCTTGTTCAACTCTTGTAGGACAAATGGCCAAAGATGCTCTTGTGCAGTGTGTCGCCAAATCGATGATTAGTTGTGGAAAAATAGAAATCATCTTTGAAGATAAGTTGTTTAAAATTATGCAAGTGTTTAGAAAACACGTTGATGCATTATCGAGTTTTTGTACAGATGATGAACAGCTAGAAACGCTGCTTCCGGATTCGCTAATGCACTTGGAACGTAAATTAAGAAGTATTTACTAGTCATATATTGCCTGTTTCAACATAGAATTTACTGAAGTGGAGGAAATTCTATGAATAAGCAGGCTTTTACTTTTTTGACTTTGTTTACACTTATGATGATGCTTGCAGTGTATTATGTGACTTTACCGGTAGAAACTAAAAAACTTGATGCTAATGATTTGATTGTAACTACTGAAACAGATCCTTTTGAATATTATAAAACAGAAAAACAGAAGCAGGAAGAAGAGAAGAGAAATCAAAATGAACAGGTAATTTCAAGCAGTACAGCAACCAGCGAAGAAAAATTAGAGGCATTGTCTCAAAATTCACTTATGGATGCAGTTGCAGTGTTTGAAAATCTTGTCCAAGATCATTTGAAAGAAAATGGGTTTGAATCTTGTTTCATTGAGAAAAACAATGAAATTGTAAGAGTTGTTTTACCCAGTGAGTTTAATTCTCAGCAGAATGCATTAAAAGTGATTCAGTTGATTCATGAAATCAGCGATGAAAATGTTTTTGTTGAAGTTTCATTTGAATGATAAGAAGTGATTTCAAATTCTAAAAATATCTGATATAATACACTCATACAGTGAGGTGGAATTTATGGCACAGGAATATATTGTCATTAAAGAAAAGACTGAACAGTCTGGATTAATCGCTCTTTCTAAGAGTGTTTTTGAAAGCATTGCGAAAATTTCTGTAGAAGAAGTAGAAGGATGTTTTCTTGTGGATAATAGTAAGAAGGCAGTTGTATGCAAAATTATAAATAATCGTTTGCATGTAAATGTTGAAGCTAAAGTAAAATATGGTGTGAACGTAAATCGCACTTGTGAAGATATTCAGGATCGTATTACACAGAATATTCAGTTGATGACTAATCTGAAATGCGGATCTGTAGATGTAAAAATTTCTGGATTTGTATTTTAAAAACTATTGACGCAACGATAAAGTTGTGTTATTCTATTTGAGCAATTAAAGATGTGGAAAGTAGAAGATTCTTCTCACCCGAATTCCAAAGGAGTTGGGTCAAAGCTGCAGAAAGACTTGATTAGGATAAGTTTGAAGCGGGAAGAATGTGTCTGTCCTGCTTTTTTTGATGAATTGGAAAGAGGTGTCTTTTATTAGCAAGAAACATGGAACTGAAGAATTGGTCAATGAGAATATCCGTTTTAAGGAAGTCATGGTCATTTCTGAAACTGGTCAGCAGCTGGGCGTTATGATGCGCCGCGAAGCTCTGGAAAGAGCATATGAATCAAATCTGGATCTGCTGTGCGTAGCACCAAACGGTAATCCGCCAGTATGTAAGATTCTGGATTATGGACGTTATCGCTTTGAACAGCAGAAGAAAGCAAAGGAAGCAAAGAAGAAGCAGCACGTTACTGAAGTAAAACCGCTTCGTTTGTCTCCGGTCATCGATACTCATGACTTTGAAACAAAACTGCGTCAGGCAAGAGGCTGGGCAGAAGACGGAATGAAGATCAAGGTTGACATGAGATTCCGTGGACGTATGATCACTCGTCAGGATGTCGGAAAACAAGTCATGAATCAGTTCATTGAACAGATGTCAGATGTAGCTGGCATCGACAAGCAGCCGGCAATGGAAGGAAATACATTGTCAGTAGTATTGACGCCAAAGAAAAAATAGGTAAAGGAGAGTAAAGATTATGCCTAAAATGAAAACAAAAAGAGCGCTCGCTAAGCGTGTAAAAAGAACAGGATCAGGACAGCTGAAGAGAGGTCATGCATACGTATCTCATTTTGCTGCCAACAAAACACATAAGCAGAAAGTTCAGCTGAGAAAGTCTGCCTTGGTTTCCAAGAGCGATATGAAGCGTATCAAACTGCTGATTCAGGACTAATCGAAGGAGGAAATTACAATGAGAGTAAAAACTGGTAAGGTAACTAGAGCACGTCATAAGAAAGTGCTGAAGCTGGCTAAGGGTTATTTTGGCTCAAAGCACCTGCTTTATAGAACTGCACATGAACAGGTAATGCGTTCACTGCGTTACAGCTACATCGGCCGTAAGCAGACTAAGCGTGAAATGCGCAAGCTGTGGATCGCTCGTATCAATGCTGCAGCAAGAATGCATGACATCAGCTATTCTAAGCTGATGCACGGTCTGAAACTGGCTAACGTAACTGTTAACAGAAAGATGCTGTCTGAAATCGCTATCCATGATGCACAGGGATTCGCAGCAATTGTTGAAGTAGCTAAGAAGGCTCTTAACGCTTAATTTATATCGTATAGTAACTATAAAACGACCATTTACTGGTCGTTTTTTGTTTAATAGGATAGTTCTATCAGAACTGTAGTAAATAGGAAGTAACATTGTTTGGTTTGCATAATGATAGATACAGTTTTCACAGATAAATACAAGAATAGATTAACCAAAATGGCACTGATTATACTATTTTTATATTCAGAATTGCCAAATTAGACAGCATTATTCTTCACTATTTTCTTTTCCTCCGTAAATTGCAAAAAGGAAAAAAGTTCTATCCAAATTTGTGTGAAAATAGAGTATCTGCTTTATTAAAAACATAGCAATAATTAAAGAAAAGCGCCGAATAGGTTAGAATCCTTGAGCGCTTTTTCTGTTTTTAGACATAACAAAAGGCTGTTAAGCCATAGATTATTAAAATCTATTTTTTAACAGCCCGTTTTATGATTAAGCTTCCAGCTGTGCAATAGAACTGTCCAAACGCTTCAAGCTTTCTTCTTTGCCTAAGATTGCAGCGATTTCAATAGCTCCACCTGGTGTAAATGCTTTACCTGTCAATGCAATACGAACAGGGAACAGCAGCTGACCATTTTTGATTCCCAGTGTCTGAACAAGGTTCATTAAAACATCATGCAGATTTGCCTGTGACCAGTCTTCAGTTTTTGAAAGAGTTTCTCTTGCAGCTTTCAATGAATTCAATGCGATTTCTGGATTTGTCTTCATCTTTTTGTTGATGTACAAATCATTTGAATATTCAGGATAGTTGTCAAAGAAATCTAGCATTTCTTTGATTTCTCCTAAAACAGATACGCGCTGATGCAGAATTTCTGCAATCTGCTTTGTGTCATAATCGCTCTTTACAGCATCTTTGATATATGGGAGTACCAGTTCATGATACTGTTCAGGTGTCATATTTCTCAGATATACACCATTCATCCACTTCAGTTTTTCGATATCAAAGATAGATCCTGAAGTTCCAATTCTCTTAACATTGAATGCTTTTTTCAATTCTTCCAGTGAGAAGATTTCCTGTTCAGTTTCAGGTGCCCATCCAAGCAGCGCAATGTAGTTGATGATTGCCTGTGGCAGGTATCCCTTTGCGACCAAATCCTGGAAAGATGCATCGCCATTTCTCTTTGAAAGCTTATGATGTTCATCCTTCATAACTGGAGGACAGTGAACATAGATTGGCTTTTTCCAGCCAAATGCATCGTACAGCAGGTTATACTTAGGTGTACTTGACAGATATTCGTTTCCACGTACAACATGTGTAATATCCATCATATGGTCATCGATAACATTTGCAAAGTTATAAGTAGGGAAGCCATCTGACTTCAACAGAATCTGTTCATCAAGAGTGCTGTTTTCAACAGTAATTGTACCATAAACTTCATCATCAAATGATGTAGTACCCACTGGATTAATATTCTGGCGAATAACATATTTTTCACCAGCAGCAACACGTGCATCAACTTCTTCCTTGCTTAAATATTTACAAGGGTCATCATATTTGAAACCGATTCCCTTGGCACTTGCCAGCTGGCGTTCAGCTTCAATGTCTTCTTCTGAACAGAAGCAAACATGCGCAGCACCTAGTTCAACTAGCTTCCAAGCATATTCTTTATAGATACCAGATGCCATACGTTCTGACTGAACATAAGATCCATAATCTCCACCAATGTCTGGTCCTTCATCATGCTGAAGACCGCACTGTTTCATTGTTTCATAAATAATGTCTGTTGCCCCTTCAACAAGACGTCCCTGATCGGTATCTTCAATACGCAGAATGAATACACCGTCTTCTTCTTTTTTTGCAACCAGGTATTCATACAATGCAGTTCTAAGATTTCCGATATGCATGTAACCTGTAGGGGATGGCGCAAAACGCGTTCTTACTTTACTCATAATTTCCCTTCTTTCACTGAAACATTATAGCGTTTTTCTGAAAAGGTTTCAATCTTAAAAGTATTCATGTCAACGGTTTTTAGAGTATAATATATTTAATGAGGTGATTCCATGAACACTTTGATTGAAATATTAGACTTTGAACAAACAGAAAATATCATTAGTCCACTTATCTTTGGATTTGATCATATTATTTATCTTTATGATCAGAATCATGATTATCAAAGGAAAAGAAAAACTCTGCATAATTTGTTAGCTAAAAAGGGTGTGCATAATGTAGAATTCCTTTTAGTCAAAGAAGATGCAGAATATGTATTTGAGTCACTGACTAGAAAATATCCGGATGCTGTATTTAATTGTTCTAACGGCAGCAGAACATTACTTGTAAAGATGGCACAGTATTGTCAGAAGACCAATCAAAAATGCTATACGCTGAATTTCCAGAGAAAACAATTTAATGACTTACATGGATGCAGTGATATGAAAACAGGATTTCGTGTTCCTCATTTAATGATTGAAGATGTTATCTCACTTTCTTCAGGTGAAATCTTAAAGACAGGCCATGCTTTGCCTTTGATGAGTGAAGAGATGGAAAATGATATGAAAAATGTTATTCAAATTATGAATACAAATTCATCTGCATGGACACGTCTTTTAGGAAATCTTGCAAAAGAACTGAGAAATCAAAATCCACAGAATTGTGATGTGTGGATTTCTAAACCATCCGAAAAAGGACAATTGAGACTACTTCGTCAGCTTGAAGAAAAACAAATTCTTCAGCTTGCTTGTGATGGTCATGAAATGTGCCTAGCTTTTAAGAATCGTACACTTATGAAAATGTTTGCGGATTCTGGCGCTTGGCTAGAATATCAGGCATATCTTGAATGTCAGCAATCTCATTTGTTTGATGATGTAAGAATTAGTACAGTTGTAGATTGGAACATTGATAGTACGAATAAAAATGATCCGACTTGTGAAGTTGATTTGATTGTTATTCGTAATTGCATACCTGCTTTTGTATCCTGCAAAATGAATAAATGTTCTGCATTGGATTTATATGAAGTAAAGCTGCTGTCACAAAAACTTGGTGGTACTTTAGGAAAGGCTGCTGTCATTTCTAAAGCATTTGCATTGAGACCTGGTCAGCCTTTATATTTAAAAGCACAGGAACTAGGTATTAAGATCATTGGTTCTAAAGAAATAGAACAGGATAAAATCGCAGAAACACTAGTTGAATTTTTAAAATCATAAATGACAGCATACCTTAATGGTGTGCTGTCTCTTTGATTCATTGATGAAATCTGATATGATAAAACAGGTGAGAAAATGAAAGTATTACTGTGTGCATTTAATGCTAAATACATTCATAAAGCGCTGTCGCTGCGCTGGCTTTTTGTTGCGCGTGATTTAAGTATGGATACTGAGATTGTTGAATTTACATTAAAAGATGATGTTCAACAGTGTGCTATTAAAACACTGGAAAAAAATCCCGATGTAGTTGCCATTAGTACATATATATGGTCAAGTGAAATTATTAAGAAATACATTCTCATTTTAAAACAACTGAATCCTGATCTGCGTATATTTGTAGGTGGACCTGAAGTTAGCTATGAGTATGAAGAATGGCTAAATCTTCCAATTGAAGCTGTTTTAAGAGGAGAAGGGGAGAAGTCATTATGGCAGGCAATTCGCAAAGAACAGGATATTGATGGTTATGCCTCCAAGGAAGTTGTCTCTGATATTGAATATGCAAAAGTAGATTTAAGCTGGTTGGAAACACTGGAAAGCCCTTATTTTTTAGAGTTTGATCTGAAAGATTCAGCACATCGCTATTTTTACTTTGAAACAAGCAGAGGTTGTCCTTATCGCTGCAGTTATTGTTTAAGCTCTTTGGATGATGAAGTACGTTTCTTTTCAAAAGAATACATTGAAACACAATTGACTAGACTGAAAGAAGTACCAGTTAAACAAGTGAAGTTTTTAGATCGCACTTTTAATGCTAATCCTAAGTTTAGTTTATGGATTGCTCAGCTGATAGAACGTTTAGATTTGAATACGACATTTCAGTTTGAAATTGTTGCGGATCGATTAAATGATCAAATGATGCATTTTCTTCTTCATGATGCAAATAAGTCACGTTATCGTTTTGAAGCTGGTGTACAGTCTTTTAATGAAAAGACATTAAAAGCAGTAGGAAGAATTCAGAATAATAAAAAACTGAAAGAAGTACTGCATCTGTTGTCAAAAGAAGGATATATTATTCATGCAGATTTGATTGCTGGTCTGCCTTTTGAAGATTATGCCTCATTTAAAGACAGCTATGATCAGCTTTTTCAAACAGAAGTTACTGAAATACAATTAGGTATTTTAAAACTATTAAAAGGTACATCCATTCGTCAGGATGCTAAGGAAACTGGGCTAATTGCGGATTTTAAACCTCCATATGATGTTATACAGACAGCATGGCTGACAAAAGATGAAATGATAAAGATACATGGAGCGTATCATGCAACTGAAAAACTGTTAAACAGTGGCCGTTTGAATCATTCTATTCGTACTTTTGTATCGATTGGAATGATTGATTCAGCGTTTGATTTTATGGTTCAGTGCGGACAGTGCATGCAGCAGATGAATCGTCCAATGCAGCTGACAGATTACTACCTTATGGTAAAAGAGTGTTTAAGTCATCATGATGAAAAACTTGTAGAAGCCGTTTTATTGAATGATTATATGATGCAGTTTAAACAGCGTCCTCCAAAGATATTTCAGTTACAAAATCTTCCTGCAAGAAAAGAACTGATTCATTTTTTGTCTGAAGAAATGGGCTTTGACGAAGATATGCTTTCTCATTATACTAGTTGTTGTGCAGGGTATTATCAAGGTGAAATTGCTGTACAGATGCTGGTATATAATGCACAGCATCAAAAACCAAAAAGAATATGGATTACACAGAATAAAGATGTAATTGAGGAGGAATCAAAATGAAAGAATTAATGATTGCGACCAGCAATGCTCATAAAGTTGAAGAATTCAAGAAAATGCTGGAACCAAGAGGGATTGTTGTGAAATCTCTTTTGGATTTGGATGAAAAGATTGAAATTGAAGAAAATGGCGCTACATTTGAAGAAAATGCACTAATTAAGGCAAAAAGTATTTGTGATGTATTGCATATGCCGGTGATTTCTGATGATTCGGGTTTAGTAATTGATGCGATGAATGGAGCTCCTGGCGTTCATTCTGCACGATTTCTTGGATATGACACAGATTACAAGACAAAAAATACTATCATTTTAAGCCGTATGGAAGATGTAACAGGAGAAGCTCGTTCTGCACGTTTTGTATGTGCAATTGGTTTAGTTTATCCTGATGGACGTCAGATGACATTTACGGGTACGATTGAAGGATATATACATGATAGGATTGAAGGAGAAAATGGATTTGGATATGATCCAATTTTCTATTATCCTCCATTTAAAACAACAACTGCCAATGTATCTGAAGAAATGAAGAATTCTGTGTCTCATCGAGGCAATGCCCTGAAAAAACTGATGGAGTATTTGAATCATGAAGAAAGCTAAGTTTTTATCTTTGGCGTGGATTCTTTTGATTGCCTCGCTGTTTCTAACAATTCTGGATGTATGCTGCTTTGATCGCAGCTTTTATAGAAAAGAATATGCTAAGAATGAGACTGCAGAAGTGATTGATATTTCTGAAGATGAATTAATGCGAGTCACAAATCATCTTCTTGATTATTTGCAGGATAAAGAAGAAGCATTAAAAATAAGTGCAGTCATTGCTGGAGTGAATAGAAATGTATTTGATGAGCGTGATACAATGCATATGGTTGATGTAAAGGTGCTTTATCAAAATGCAATGATGGTAAGAACTGTATCTTTCATTTTAGGTATGTTCATAGTTGGATGGAATGCGATAATACTGAAAAAAGAGTTTTTTGTTACACTTGCCAGCTCATTTTATAAGGCTTTAGGTCTTTTTATGATGATTTGTGCTGCTGTATTGATAAGTGCTGCAATTGATTTTGATGCACTTTGGCGTTTGTTTCATCGTATTGTGTTTACCAATGATCTGTGGTTGTTGGATCCTAATATAAGTGTACTTATCAATATGGTTCCTTTGCAGTTTTTCTTTGATCTTGTGGCAAAGATTGTTGTGATTTTTATTGCCTCACTAGCGTTGATTTCAACAGGTTTTCTTTTGGTTTTAAGAAAGGTGATGAGAGTATGATTCATGTAGTTCTTTTTGAGCCTGAAATTCCACAAAATACCGGGAATATCATGCGTACATGCGTTGCCACAGGCAGTGTTCTACATTTGATTGAACCGTTAGGCTTTGATATCAGTGAACGTGCAATTCGAAGATCAGGCATGGATTATCGCAAAGATTTAGTGATGTATGTGCATAAAAACTGGGATGACTTTATATCAAAAAATCCTGGAAGATATTTATTTTTAACACGTTATGGTCATAAAGCTCCTTCACAGTTTGATTTTTCGACCGAAAAACAAGATATTTATCTTGTTTTTGGAAAAGAAAGTACAGGAATTGACAAGCATATTCTAAAGGATCATCTGGATGAATGTGCACGTTTACCAATGGTTGCATCAGCGCGTTCTTTGAATTTAAGCAATACAGTTGCAATAGCAGTTTATGAAGTTCTTCGTCAGCGAAATTATGAATCTTTAAGCGCAAATGAAGAACTGAAAGGGGCGAATTTTCTAGATGATTATGAATAATCTGGATACTGCTTTAACTCGATCAAAACTTCGATGTATTCTTTCGTTTTTACTGACATCGATATTGTTTGCAATTGTTGCAGTTCAAATGTTAAGATGCAGTTCTGCGATTTTGAAATATGCAAGTCCACAGAGTTACTCAAGACTTTTTGAAGATGTACGTGTTTCTTCTTTCTTTTTAGGAAGAATCATTTTAAATGCCATGCAGTATTTGTATGCAGGTAAAGGAATAGTCTGGATTTTCTTTAAAAGTCTGAGTGTTGTTGATGTGCTTATAGTGACCATGACATTGATGATTTTATTACAGTCCTCTAATTCAGAATATGTCTATATGATGCGTATTTTTACAGGAGCGCTGTTTATTATATTATTGATTTCATTTCTGGTTTATACTCTGTTTTTATTTTTAGCTTCAATTCAGCTTACTACTGAAGCTGGATTTGCACATTTAAGAACGGGAGCATTGGTTGGTCAATATTTTGCAATTGCGATGATATTGATGTGTTTTTTAATGAATGCAGTTTTGTGCTTGTTTAAGAAATAATGAAAAGGGCGGGAAGTCCCGTCCTTTTGCTTTAAAATTCTTTTAATTCACTGAATTTTGTGTTTGGATCGCCATCGTTCTTAGAACGAATATACTGTTTTCCATCTCTTCCAGTAAACAGCATTGCATTTTCAATCTTTCCAGCTTCTACAGCTTCGACGGCCATTTCGTAATCATAGATCTTGCCTGAATTTGATTTAAATTCACTTAAAGATCCATCCTTGTTTTTACGGACAGCTACAAAGCGTTCCATCTGTGAAGACTTTTCTTTTTTAGCCATTTTTATCGCCTCCTGATACTATTTTGAACATAATGAAGTACACTATGCATAATCCATCAGGGAATATCTGGAATATATAAGTAAGAATGATGAAAACTAAAGCAAGTGATTTGAGATGGAACATGAAATTGTGTATAATAAATACGAGGTGACTGAAATGATAGAGAACATCAATGATTTTTTATCAATTGCATCATTAACGTTCATTCTTCTTTTGATTGTGTATGGACTTTTTCAAAGTTTTAATCGTTCACGTGTCCGCAAACACATTGAAGAGGAATATTATTACTATCAGGACAGTGATGACCAAGATGATGAAGATGAATAAAAGGAGGGTTGTATATGTTTTTACAGAGAATTGAATCAAATAAGGCTCCAAAAGCGATTGGTCCTTATAGTCCGGGAGTAAAACTGGGTGACTTTGTTTACCTTTCTGGACAGATTCCAGTGAATCCAGTAAGTGGAGAAATGCCTGAAACGATTGAGGAGCAGACAGCTCAGGTTATGCAGAATATTGAAGGTCTGCTGAGTGAGCTTGGACTTGAACTTCGTCATATCGTAAAGACAACAGTCTTTGTTACTGATTTGGGTGAATTTAATCAGATGAATGCAGTTTATGCATCTTATTTTGATGAACGTTATCCATATCCTGCAAGATCCTGCGTTCAGGTTGCAGCTTTGCCAAAGGGTGCAAAGGTTGAAATCGAATGTCTTGTACTGGATACACTTGCATATGAACGTCAGATGTCACAGGGGTGTGGCGGCTGCTCTGGCAGCAATGGCTGTGGATCTGAATGCTGTGAAGGAGATTGCGGCTGCGGTCAGTAGACCCGCCGCTTTTTGTTAAGGGGAAATAACATGAAGTTACTAACAGGTATTGATTTTCTTTATGGAAATCATAAGAACCACACTGCAATTATTGGATATAAAGGTCAATTGTATGGAATAGAGAAAACAGTTGATGAAGTACTGATGATTCTATGCGAAGCCAATGGGCGTCATGTAAGCGGATCTAAACTACTGTTTGCTAAGGCTACTCAAGGACATCAGAAACTAGGCGTACTTGTAGATCCTGATAAAGAAGAAATCTTTTTTCCAACTCATGCATCGATGAATCATTTGTGTGTTTGGGTTAATTATGGAAGAATTCATTCTGTTCATTCCTTTGAGAATAGTCATTGCCGTATTTTATTTAAATCAGGTCATGAAATTGAAGTGAGTTGTACGATTAGGTCTGTTCGTGGTCAGATGAAACGCTGCCGTATGGTGCTGAATAGTTTAGGGAATCCTTATGAAATGATGAATGTTACTCTGATTGAAGAGTAAAAGGAGCAAAATTATGGAAATGTACATTTTGATTTTTGCGGGTCTTATTGCGGTACTTTTAATAGTACTTATCGTTTTAGTTCTGGTGAATAAATCATCGTCAGAAGCTTCAATAAGGGCTTTTATGATGGATTCTGAACGTGCAAAGCGCAGAGAAATGGATGAAATGAAAAACCAGCTTCAAGATGATATGAATGATCTGAAAGATCGCATGAATCATGATTTGCTTGTGTTTCAGAATTCAGTGCTTCATTCTTTTCGTGAAGATATGAATGTACTGAATGAATCAACGTATAGAAAGCTGAATCGTATTGAGCTTTCTGTATCTGATTCTCTAATGAAAGGGTTTGATCAGACAAGTCAGTCTTTTCAGTCATTTGCTGAACAGATGGCAAGAATTGATGAAGCACAGAAGAATTTAAAGCATCTGTCCGAGAATATTATTTCTTTAGAAAGTATATTAACAGATAAGAAGACAAGAGGAACATTTGGAGAAATCGAACTTTATTCACTTTTAGAAAATGTGTTTGGCCTTGAAGGAATGCGTTATCTTAAACAAGTAAAGCTTTCTAATGGAGCGATTGCAGATTGTCTATTGAAAGCTCCTTCTCCATTAGGAAATCTTGTCATTGACTCAAAATTTCCATTAGAAAACTATAATCGAATGATCAATGCATCACTGAGTTTAGAAGAGAGAAAAAAAGCTTCTTTAGAATTTCGCAGAGATGTTAAGGGACATATTCAAGCTATTGCAGACAAATATTTAATTCCAGGAGAAACTGCAGAATTTGCCTGTATGTTTATTCCTGCAGAGGCAGTGTTTGCAGAAATTGTTGCACATTTTGATGATTTGGTTCAGTTTTCTTATCAAAGAAAAGTATACCTTGTATCACCAACAACGATGATGGCATATCTTAGCGCCATTAAAGCGTTCTATTTGAATCAGGAACGTTCTGAAAAAGTCGTTCAGATTCAACATGAATATGCGAAATTATCAAAGGAATTTGAACGCTTTGTTCAGCGCTGGCAGCTTATCAGCAAGGATTTTGAAAAGCTAAATGCAGACATGAGAAATATTGATATTACTGCTGATAAAATTATGCGTCGATTCCAGCAGATCGATGCAGTTGATTTGTCAGAGCTTGAAAAGAATGTCGATAAATAAACTTGTCAGAACTTAAGAAAGTGATATCATTATTTTTAAGGGATATAGGGGTTATTTGTATGAAACTTACAAAAAAGGACTTTAAGGCCATTGTTATGGTTACAATTTCTGCATTGTTTTACTCCTTTGCGATGAAGGCGTTTGTCAATGCAGGGAATTTGTTTCCTGCAGGTTTTGCGGGAATATCTACATTGATTACACGTTGTTTGGCAGAATATGCTGATATCAATGTTCCTTTTGGGATTATTTATTTTATCCTTAATGTAGGACCAACGATTCTTGTTTATCATTATGTGGGACATCGATTTACTTTTTATTCTGTTTTGCAGTATTCACTTACAAGTTTACTGACAGAATTTATGCCGTCGATTCCGTTAACCAATGATATGCTTCTGATTGCAGTGTTTGGTGGTATTGTTGGGGGCTTTGCGGTATCTGTAGCACTTATGGCTGATGCAAGTACTGGTGGTATGGATTTTTTGGCTATCTTTTTCTCCAATCGTTTTAATAAGGAAACCTGGAGTTATGTGATGGCTGTTAATGCTTGTATTTTAGTGATTGCAGGTCTTCTGTTTTCATGGGAACAGTCGCTTTATTCCATTATTTATCAGTTTTGCAGCAATCAGACAGTAAAGACGCTGCATAAGCGCTATAAATTAAAATCATTCTTTATTGTGACAGAACATCCTGATGAAGTGTGTGATGCAGTATTTAAGACATGTCGTCATGGCATTACAAGAATCAATGCAGAAGGTATGTATTCAAGGTCACATAAAAGCTTGTTATACATGACTGCCAATGATTATCAGGTTCGTGACATTATTAAGAGTATCAAGGCAGCTGATCCAAAAGTATTTATTACGATAATGAAATCAGATCAGATTGTAGGTAATTATTATCAAGTACCATTTGATTAAGGAAGTTCATCTTCCTTTTTCTATATACGGAGGTTTATATGATTGTACGTAAAGCAAAATACAGTGATTTGGATGAAATGATGGTGATTGTTCGACAGGCACAGTCAGATTTAAAACAAATGAATGTTGATCAATGGCAAAATGGCTATCCTAATAAAGAAGTTTTGATGAAAGATATTGAATTTAACAAAGCATATGTTTTGGAAGATGATAGTGTGATTGGACTAATGGTTTGCTCAGTAAATGATGAAACGACATATAATCCATTAAATACTTGGATTGAGAAAGAATATATGGTCATACATCGTTTTGCGGTTCACAGTGATGTTCAGCGCAAAGGTTGTGCTTCATTTTTGATTTCAGAAGCAGTTAAGATGGCAAAATCATTAAATCTTAACAGTTTACGTATTGATACACATGAAAAAAACGTCAGAATGCGACGTTTTCTGAATAAGAATCAGTTTGAAGAAAGAGGTATTATCTATTTGAAAGATGGGAATCCTCGTATTGCTTATGAGCTCTTATTTTGATTTTAGTATATAAACAACAATTTCTGCATCTGCCAAAAAGCGTACATCTGCTTTAGTTGTTCCACATCCATTGGTAACATCCAATGTCATATTTTCAAGTTCATGTGTTCCTCTATAATACTCCTGGGCATAAGGTGGACGATAAATAGCACCAAACAAAGGAATATAAATCTGCCCCCCATGACCATGTCCTGCTAGAAACAAATCTGCTTTAGAGGTAGTAACTTCTAGAGCTGTATCAGGAGTATGGCATAAAATTAACGAGTAGTCTTCGGTTGAAATGGATTCAAAAGGGGTTACTGGATCTGGATGTCCTAAAAGACTGCTTTCAAGACCTGTTAATACAATTGATCCGCTGTTGTCATTACGAAGACGAAGGGATTGATTATTTAATACTTCAAAGCCTGCGTTGTATAGAATTGTTTCTACCATATCGCGTGTCGATGATGATTCCAAATCGTGGTTGCCTAAGACCGCAAACTTGCCTTTTTCTGCTTTGATGTTATTCATCAGATTTGTGGCGATTTGCTGTGTGATTTCACCAGGAATTTTATTGGATGGATGATCAAATAAATCTCCGCCAAATAATACAACATCTGGATTCTGACGGTTAATCAGCTCAACGATATCTGTAAAACGTTCTTCATCAACATAGCCATTAAAGTGTACATCACTGAAGAAAACAATCTTGAAATCATTCATTGATCCGGGTATCTTATTAGACATGATTGTTTCTGTACGTACATTCAGTTTTCTGGGGGCAATCATGACAGAGTGCATGAAGCCAAATAAGAGAATAAATACTATACTGATGAAGACAATCAGTATTTTTTTTGTTTTGTTCATTGTATCACCTATAACATTCTATCATAAATCATCATGTTTAAGAAATGAAAAGTTGTCGAAGATGAAGAAGGGTGATGATATGAAGCGCAATCAATATTGGAAAAAACTTTTTATTCTTGTTTATGCTTTTGGAGCCTTAAGTACGACACAGACAATACCATTGATCAAACACTGTGGATTTAATGAAACTCAGCAGGGATTTTTACTTGCATCTATTGCTTTGTTTACTATTTTTCTACAAATTGGCTTTGGAATACTGTCAGATAAAACAGGGAAGATGAAGCCTTATTTTCTTGTTTTATTTCTGTGTTGTACTGGATTAACTGGAATCCTTTATATGAATACATTTCAAGAATTCTGGCTTGTGTTTTTACTGGTTGGCGGAATTGGCGGGGCCTGCAGATGTTATCAAACGATGATGGATACATGGGTGATGCAGTGTGATCAAGAAAAGGGAGAATTTGAAAAGGACAAGGCTATAGGTTCTGTAGGATGGGCACTTGGTGCCTGGGCAGCTGCACTAATCTGTTCATGGGGAACTTTTTATTTATTGGCACTAATAAGTCTTTTCATTTCTTTTATCGCTATTTTTTTTGCATGGAAGACAAAAGATGGCCACAGGTCTTCTACAATGAAATGGTCTCAATTAAAAGAACTCATATCCAATCAGGAATATGTTATTTTAATATTAATCATGCTTGTGCTGTTTGCGATGGGCTGTGCGGATATTTATCTTGTGGTGGATAAAACCATATCTCTTGGAGGGAACAGCTTTCATATTGGTTTAAAATGGGGAATACAGTCATTGGCAGAAGCACCAGTTTTTCTGTTTTCAGATAAATTGCTCGAGCGCTTTAAAATGATTCCTTTATTAATCTTTTCAACCATCATGTTTGGTCTTAGATTTATGATCTACAGTTTTCTTCAGAATGTATGGTGGATAGTTGCGGCAGCTTTAATGCAAAGTGTTACTTTTCCAATCGCTATTTACTGCACGAAAATAGGGATTGATCGATGTACAAGTACAGAAATAAAATCGACGGGGCAATTGGCAGGAGCCAGCATCTATATGGGAGTTTCACTTCTTGTGATGCCAGTGTTGACAAGCTGGCTTTCTAATGCTTTGTCAATAGATGGTGCATTACTTGTTGTAACAGGTTTTTCTTTAGTTGGACTTTTGCTTATTTTCAGATACAAGAAAATCATCTCATGATATAATCATACTGTTTAGAGGTGATAAAATGAAAAAACTGCTTCTTGACTTAGATGGAACAATGTATCATGGGACAAGACGTATAGAAAGTGCTGTGCAGTTTTTAAATGAACTGAATCAAAGAGGGATTGACTATTTATTTCTTACCAACAATGCTGCACGTACACAAACACAGGCTGCTAATCATATGTCAATGATGGGATATGAAAAGATTGAGCCTATGCAGTTCTATACATCTGCCATGGCTGCTGTAGATTATGCAGCGTCTCATTATACTCAAAGAAGAGCATTTGTGATTGGAGAAGAAGGTATCAGAGAAGCACTGATTCAAAATGGTTTTGAAATTGTTACTGAAAATGCAGATTTTGTCTTTGTTGGGCTTGATCGAAATGCCTACTATAAAGATTACTCTTTAGCGATTCGTCAAATATTAAACGGAGCCATTTTAATAGGTACTAATGATGATCGTATCTTGCCTTCTGAAGAAGGGGCTAATGTTGGTAATGGAAGTATCGTACATATGATGGAATACTGTACTCAAACACAGAGTCTTAAAATAGGGAAGCCATCCAGTGTTATTCTTGAAGGTGCATTAAAATATACAGGATGGAAGAAAGAGGATGTCTTGATTGTTGGTGATAATCTGGAAACAGATATTCTTTGTGGCATTCATTCGAAGATACAGACGGCACTTGTATTAACTGGGCTCAGTCATCGTAAAGATATTGAAAAAACAGGAATAGTACCTGATTTAGTTGCTGAAGATTTGCTAGAGCTTTTACATATTTTAGAACAGCTTGATAATAAAGAAGGGATGTAAGCGATTTCATTTTTTTCTTGAATCTTGATTCATTCTTTGTTATGATAATTATGTCAATAGACAAGTGAAGTGATTTCATCTTTACTGTGATTCCCCCACCCATTGAAACAGTAAAGATTCCCCAAAAACATGAAGTCACACACAAAACAAAAGACGCTAAGGCGTCTTTTTTAAAATTTTCAAAATAGGTGATGATGGACGATCTTGACGATAGGCTAGTTCTTCATGAGCGTGTATATCATTGATCCACTGTAAGAGTACGTCAGTTTCTTCCTGTCCTCCTGGATGGCCAACATAGCAGCATAAGACTAAAATACCATCTTTTTTTAATAAGTCCCAGGCAGCTTTTACTGCAGTTAAACTAGATTCAGGCTGTGTGATGATAGATGGATCAGCTTTAGGAAGATAACCAAAATTGAAGATGACACAATCGACTTGTTTATGGATAACTTCTTTCATTTGTGCGTGAGAAATCTGATGAAGTTCGATATTGTTGAATCCTGAACAGCGTTTTTTTGTGTTTTCAATGGCTTGTGATTGAATATCAAAGCCAATCACTTTTTTGCAGCGCTTTGCAAGAAATAAAGTATCATTGCCATTGCCGCAGGTTGCATCAACTGCAGTAAATTCACTTTTCAGATAGTTTGCAAGATAGCGATGCGCAACTGTATTGATGTTGTCTTTATTCATATAAATCTCCCTGCATGATATTTAATTTTGCCATCAGTTTATCAATGTCATTTGTTACTTGTGTTTTGTTTAGCGTCCAAACAGGAGCTGTCAGTGAATCTTTTATCCCATCTCCTGTAACACGCTGAATGATGATGTGTGCAGGCAAAACGCGAAGCTGTTCAACCACCAATTCTACATATTCTTCTTGTGTAAGTAGAGGAAAAGGCTTTTTTTGCCACTCTTGTTCCATCTTTGTGCCTTTGATAAGATGAAGCATATGAATTTTTACTGCGTGAATTGGTAATTTTCCAATTTGTTTTGCGGATTCAATCATCATTTCTTTGGTTTCATCTGGAAGAGAGTTCATCAGATGAACACAGATTTTTAGATGAGTTGCTGAAAGTTTTATGACCATATCTTTAAATTCTTGATAGGTATGTGCTCGGTTGATAGTAAGTGCTGTTTTATCATGAATACTTTGCAGACCTAATTCAACCCAGATATCTTTTGTTTGAGCACATTCTTCCAAATATTCGATGACCTCATCACTTAAACAGTCTGCACGTGTTGCAATGCAGATGCCAATCACATCATTACGCTGCATAAATGGTTCAACACAGTTCTTTATTTTATCAAGTGGTCCATAAGTGTTTGTAAAAGACTGAAAGTAGGCCATTAGTTTTGCATTTGGCCATTTTCTATGCATGACTTTAGCACCTTGTTCAAATTGTTCAATTAATGACTGCTTTGTAACTCCTTGAAATTCTCCAGAACCTAGTGAGCTGCAGAATGTACATCCTCCAGTTGATTTTGAACCATCACGATTGGGACAGGTGAATCCTGCATTTAGGGGTACTTTACAGACTTTTGTACCATAATGTGTTTTTAAATAATAGTTCCATGTTGTATAACGTTTGTTGTCTAGGGAATATGGATAAGGGTTATTCATAGTACCTCCTTTAGAAAAGGTGTCATAGACACCTTGTTTTATTTTTCAATCGTTTGTACAGTTAAGCACAGTGGACCGCCCTGTGTGATAAATGCACAAGATAGTCGATGGATTTCAATATCAATATCACCAAATGCTTTAATGAGTTTAGCTTTTGTTTTTTCAGCCTGTTCTTCAACAAAAGCATGAGAGATAAAGAATTTATGAGTACAATCTACGCCATTTTCTTTCAGTACTTTAATCACTTTATTGATGGCGATATCAAAGTTACGGGCAATACCTTGAGATTCCAGACGTTTTTTATCTTCTGTCAATGTCATGATTGGCTGAATTTTTAGATAGCCGCTGACTTTTGCTGCAAGTGGTGTTAAGCGTCCTCCGCGCATCAGATAATTGAAATCCTGAGGCATTAGATAAGACCATGAAGTTGCTGCTTTCTGATCAAGGACAGCTTTAATTTCTTTAAGTGATTTGCCTTCATCTCTCAGCTTAACTGCTAACTGTAGAAGATAACGATGAGGTCCGCACAGTGTCTTTGTATCAATGACCTCAATATTCTCTCTTTCCTGAGCATTTCTTGCACTCATACAAGACTGATATGAGCCTGATAGACCATCTGCCATAGGAAGAACTAAAATATCATCATCGGCATATTTTTCAAAATATTCCATATATTCTCCAATTGGAGGCTGTGATGAAGTTGGGTTATGACCTTGCTTTATGATATCATAGAATTCATTATCTGTGATTTCTTCATATTCACGATAAGACTTTCCATTGATGGTTACACTTAATGGTGAAATATCTACATGAAGCTTTTTTGCTTCCTCTTTTGTGTACATTGTTGATGAATCTGCAAGAATACGAATCATATTGTTAATCTCCTTTATCATGCATATAATTTAATTATATAAATTATAACATGCTAAAGACAAAAAAACTCTAATGATTTTCGAGAAGTACATTTTTCTTGTCTTAAATCAAAATTGACTTTTGTACATAAATCAGCTATAGTATAGAAGTGTTGAAGAGAAGTAGTAGTCAAAGATGAAGCGTTTAGAGAGCTGATGGTTGGTGAAAATCAGTCGTTCAAATTGATGAACTCGTCTTGGAGCAGAATCTAATCCATTCCGTAACTCTGCGTTAAAGAGAGAAAGGGCATGTTTCAAAACATGAACTAAGGTGGTACCGCGTAATTTACGTCCTTAGAGAAGGACGATTTTTTATTTTTAGGAGGAATTCTTATGAGTTATCAGCATCTTGACATTGAAAAGAAATGGCAGACGTACTGGGAAGAACATGATACTTTCCATACCGATACCCATGATTTTTCAAAACCAAAATACTATGCACTGGATATGTTTCCATATCCATCAGGTGTAGGTCTGCACGCAGGGCATCCAGAAGGATATACTGCAACTGATATCGTATGCCGTATGAAGAGAATGCAGGGATACAATGTTCTGCATCCAATGGGATTTGACAGTTTCGGTTTGCCTGCAGAACAGTATGCCATTCAGACTGGAAACAATCCAAATGGATTTACACTTCATAATATTGAAACATTCACAAATCAGCTGAAAATGCTTGGATTCAGCTATGACTGGGATAAGCAGGTATCTACATGTGATCCAAGCTTTTACAAATGGACACAGTGGATTTTTAAGCAGCTGTTTGAACAGGGGTTGGCGAAATGTGTTGAAATGCCAGTGAACTGGTGTGAAGAATTGGGGACAGTTTTAGCAAATGATGAAGTTATTGACGGTAAATCTGAACGTGGAGGATATCCTGTTGTTCGTAAAAATATGCGTCAGTGGGTCATTGATATTGTTAAATATGCAGAACGTTTACTGGAAGGTCTTGAAGAAATTGACTGGCCTGAATCTACTAAAGAAATGCAGCGCAACTGGATTGGAAAGTCATTGGGTGCTCATGTAGATTTTAAAGTGGATGGTCATGACGACAAGTTTACTGTCTTTACAACTCGCTGTGATACACTATTTGGGGCTACATACTGTGTTTTAGCACCTGAACATCGTTTGATTGATATTATCACAACACAAGATGCTAAAGAAGCAGTAGAAGCTTATAAAAAGGCATGTGCTACAAAGAGCGATCTGGAACGCACTGAATTGAATAAAGAAAAGACAGGTGTATTTACAGGAGCTTATGCGATTAATCCTGTCAATGGAAAGAAGATTCCTATCTGGATCTCTGACTATGTTTTGGCAACATATGGTACTGGTGCTATCATGGCAGTTCCTGCACATGATGATCGTGACTATGAATTCGCTAAAAAGTTTGGGATTGAAATCATTCAGGTTTTAGAAGGCGGCGATATCACTAAGGAAGCTTGGACTCAGGATGGCATTCATATCAATTCGGGATTTATGGATGGTATGAATAAGCAGGATGCGATCAATGCAATGATTAAGTGGCTTGAAGAACAGGGGTGCGGCCAGGCAAAAACAAACTATCGTTTAAGAGAATGGATCTTTGCACGTCAGCGTTACTGGGGTGAGCCTATTCCTGTTGTTTATCTTGAAAATGGAGATACTATCGCTTTGTCAGATGATCAGCTTCCACTGATTTTGCCTGATGTAGAAGATTATTCACCATCTAAAACAGGTGCTTCTCCGCTTGAAAAAGCTGAAGACTGGGTGAATGTGACAATCGATGGTGTTAAGGGCAAACGTGAAACAAGTACAATGCCTGGTTCAGCTGGAAGCAGCTGGTATTTCTTAAGATATATTGATCCACATAATGAAAACACTCTGGCAGATCCAGAACTTTTGAAGCATTGGCTGCCTGTTGATTTGTATATTGGTGGTCCTGAACATGCAGTGGGTCATTTGCTGTATAGTCGTATGTGGAATAATTTCCTGTATGACATGGGTGCTGTTCCTGTTAAAGAACCATTTAAGAAACTTGTTCACCAGGGAATGATTTTAGGCTCAAATGGCATTAAGATGGGTAAACGTTTCCCTGAATATGTTGTTGATCCAAATACAATCGTTATGAAATACGGTGCTGATACAATGCGTGTCTATGAAATGTTTATGGGTCCGCTTGAAGCATCAAAACCATGGAGTGATCAGGGTGTTGACGGCAGCAGAAAGTGGCTGGAACGTGTATGGCGCTTAATTATGGAAACTACAGAAAAGCAGACATCTGAAGCAACTCCTGCACTGGATTACAGTTATAACTATACTGTAAAGAAAGTTTCAGAAGACTATGAATCACTGAATTTTAATACTGCAATTTCTCAGATGATGATTTTCATCAATGACTGCTACAAACAGGAAAAGATCAACAAAGATATGCTGATTGGCTTTGTTCGTCTGTTGAGTCCAATTGCACCTCATATCTGTGAAGAGATGCATCAGGCTTTAACTGGTGAAGAAACATTAGCATATGCTGCATGGCCTACTTATGATCCGCAGAAACTTGTTTTAAACAATGTGGAAATTGTTGTTCAGGTCAATGGTAAGCTGCGTGCTAAATTCCAGTATGCTAAAGATGCAGATAATGCTGAACTTGAAGCGAAGGCAAAAGAAGCAGTTGCTGCACAGCTTGAAGGTAAGACGATTCGCAAAGTGATTGTTGTTAAAAACAAACTGGTGAATATTGTTGCGAACTAAATAAGATGAAAGTGTCGTGAAAATCATGACACTTTTTCTTTTTCTTTCTAAATTGTGCTAAAATCATTTTATGAGGTGATAATATGTTCAGCAAGTATCATGACCATATCAACTATGAGTGCCCTATGAGTGAATATCCGCGTCCTCAGATGAGACGTGAGAGTTATTTATGTCTGAATGGAACTTGGACTTATTTAATTAAAGGGAAAGATAGAACACTTTCAGGGAATGCTTTAGTTCCATTTTCTTTAGAGTCTGAACTTGGCGGTGGTATTGATCCCTTAAAGAAAAACGAATTATTAATTATGGAGCGTGAATTTGTTTTGCCTGATTTATTCAATCAGGGCAGAGTTTTGCTTCATCTGGATGGCTGTGATGCGTCATGTGATGTTTTTGTCAATGGTCAAAGTGTGGGCACTGGAGACTGCGGTTATTTACCAGTGATTTGTGATATTACAAAAGCTTTGGAAGATGTCAATCACTTAAAAATTATCATTCGTGATCCAACAGAAGCTGGAGGACAGCCTCGCGGCAAACAGTCTTCTTCTCCTAAGGGGATTTGGTATACTGCACAAAGTGGACTGTGGCAGACGGTATGGCTGGAGAGTGTACCTGAACATTATATTGAATCGATTAAACTGACACCTCATTATGATGAACATCAAGTTGAAATTTTAGTTCGCACAAATCACAGTGGTACTGCACTTGTTGAGTGTGATGGACAAACAATTGAATGTTCTGTTGGTTTACCGTCTTTTCTTGTACTAGATCATGTACATCCTTGGTCTGTTGAAGATCCATATCTTTATGATTTAAAGATACATTTTGAACAAGATAGTATTGAATCGTATTTTGGTATGCGCAAGTTCAGCATTGAAGAAGATGAGCAGGGCATTAAGCGACTTTTCCTTAACAATAAGCCGTATTTCCATACAGGGGTGCTTGATCAGGGATATATGAGTGATACATTGATGAGCTGGCCTTGTGATCAGGCAATGATTGATGATATCATGACGGCTAAATCAATGGGATTCAATATGCTGAGAAAACATATAAAAGTTGAACCTTTGCGCTGGTATTATCATTGTGATCGCTTAGGTATGCTTGTATGGCAGGATATGGTCAGCGGTGGGGGACCTTACAACAAATTCACAATTAATCTTCCATTGTTTACTGATATTCATTACAAGGATAATATTTACTGGCTGTTTGGGCGTTCTTCATTGATGGAAAGAGAAAAATTTATTCGTGACTTAAAAGGAATGATTGATCACTTGTATAATGTTCCATCTATTGCGATGTGGGTTATTTTCAATGAAGGCTGGGGTCAGTTTGATGTTTCAAAAGCATATGAACTTGTTTGTTCATTAGATAAAACACGTACTGTGATTCCTTGCAGTGGCTGGCATGATCAGAAAATTGGGAATATACGCAGCTGGCATGTGTACTTCAGACCGTATAAATTTAAAAAAGATCCTTTGGGAAGATGTGTTCTTTTGAGTGAATTTGGAGGCTATCAGCTTCCTGTTGAGGGGCATCTAGTGAATGAAGATCCTTATGGCTACAAAGATATCAAAGACAGCACCCATCTTGAAAATGAGCTAAAAGAGCTGTATGAGCATCAAATCATACCTGCAAAAGAACTTGGCTTGTCTGCCAGTGTCTTTACACAGCTGACAGATGTTGAACGTGAAGTCAATGGTCTTATGACTTATGATCGTCATGTTTTAAAAATTAATCCTGACGTGATGATGAAACTGAATCGTCAGCTTTATTAGAATAAAAGTTAAACACCTGAGTACAATGTACTGAGGTGTTTTTTATGAAAGTTAAGTTCTTGATCCTGTGCTGCTGCTTATTTGTGATAAATCTATGTCCAGTTTATTCAGAAACTGATTTAGCACCAACGAGTTCTTCAGCTATTTTAATGGATGCAGAAAGTGCTTCTGTACTCTATGAGAAGAACATGCATGAACCTTTGTATCCTGCATCTATGACGAAAATGATGAGTTTATATCTTGTGTTAAAGTCGATTCATCAAGGTGCATTTGGATGGGATGATATTGTAGTTGCTTCTGAGCATGCAGCCTCTTTAGGTGGAAGCCAGATTTATCTTGAACCTGGAGAACGTATGAGTGTACTTGATTTGTTTAAGGCAAGTACAGTTGCCAGTGCCAATGATGCAGTGACTGCTCTGGCAGAAAAAGTGGCAGGTTCAGAAGCTGAATTTGTACGAATGATGAATGATACTGCATCTTCATTTGGATGTAAAAATACTCATTTTGTCAATCCTACAGGGCTTCATGATGATAAACATGTATCAAGTGCATATGACATGGCCATTATTGCTAAAAATTTAATTGACGAAGGCAATGAAGAACTGCTGCAGTATACATCACTGATGGAGGATTATATTCGTGAGGATACTGATCATAAATTCTGGCTGGTTAATACCAATAAGATGTTAAGAAGCTATCCGGGAATGGATGGTTTAAAGACGGGCTATACTTCACAAAGCATGTATTGTATTACTGTGACTGCGCAAAGAAATGGGATGAGATTGATTGCAGTTGTCATGCATGAACCAGATAAGGCATCTAGAAGTAAGGATGCTGCTGCATTGCTTGATTATGGATTTGCCCGTTATCAGAAAGTAAACGTCATGGATCAACAAGAGTACTCTGAAATGATACGAATTGATAAAGGGTTTCCTGATACAATCAAGATTACAAATGATAGTCAGCTTGGCTATACAGCACAAATTGGCGTACAAAAACAGGAATTAGAAAGAAGTATATTGCTTAATGATATAATAGCTCCAGTTCACAAGGGAGATATAGTTGGTCATATGATGATTAAGTTTGCTGATGGGAGTATCTTGAGTACTAATTTAATTGCTTGTGAATCTTCAGAAAGATTATCCTTCTGGGCAATTTTCAGAAATTGTATGAATCGTTTATTATTTTGAGGTATTTCGACATGTTCAATCGTTAAAAAGGGCTGTAAACAGCCCTTTTTGCGTAAATCGATAAAATACTACAATGACATTTTATAAAGAAGATTGAGTGTTCTTGTCGATTATCAACTGCTGATTTAATAAATTGTTTACACTGGAATCAGGAGGTTTATGTATGAGAAGTATTGTAAGTAAAAATGTACATACATTTGAATTTTCTGGGGAAATGGACAATCTTAGAATCAGTCATTTAAAAAATGTAGTGATTCAATTAATAGATCAGTACAAATGTCCAGTTGTTCAATTTGATTTTAAGGATGTCACTTTCATTGATTCAACAGGAATTGGGTTTATTTTAGCTCGATATAATCAAATTAATGCATATAAAGGGGAACTGATTTTAAAGAATGTAACACCGTTCGTACGTAAAATATTGGCGATATCAGGTATCTTTCAGATTATGAAAGTAGAGAATGATGATTTAAGAAATGGGGTGCTTCGATGAATCAGATGACTTTGATATTTGATGCAAAAAGTGAGAATGAGAGCTTTGCCAGAACAAGTGGTATTGCATTTTTGATGCCATGGAATCTTTCTGTAGAGATGATGATGGAGATTAAAACTGTGCTGGCAGAGGGGATTGTGAATGCTATCTTGCATGGTTATCAAAACAGGCAGGAAGGAAAAATCAAACTTGAGATGAGTGTAGATGATCAGCAGCTTCTAACAATTATGATAGAAGATCATGGCGTAGGCATTGATGATGTTGTACTGGCAATGACACCTATGTATACAACACGTCAAGATTTAGAACGATCTGGTATGGGATTTACGATTATGGATACTTTTCTGGATGCATTAGAAGTTCATTCGAAAAAGGGAGAGGGTTGCAGAATCATTGGAAGGAAACAACTGAAAACATATGGATGAAAACTGGATTGAACTTCTAAAATGTGCTCAAAAAGGAGATATGCAGTCAAAAGAAAAACTCATGAATGACAACATGGGACTTGTGTATTCAATAACTGGACGTTTTAGAAATCACAGCAGTTATCAGGATTTGAATCAGATTGGGTGTATTGGATTAATGAAAGCAATTTTAAATTTCGATCCTTCTTATCAGGTTATGTTTTCAACTTATGCAGTTCCGATTATTTTAGGAGAAATCAAACGTTATTTTCGTGATGAAGGACAAATGAAAGTATCACGTTCATTAAAAGAGAATTATCTAAAAATACTCAAAGCCAAAGAAGTATTGGAACAAAGCACTGAAAAAGAACCAACAGTCAAAGAAATTGCACAAATGTGTCAGTTAGAAGAGGGGGATGTGATTTTAGCTATTGATGCGAATCAGCACTTAACTTCTTTGGATAGTTTCTCTACTGGAAAAGATGGATCTGAATTGAAAATGGAAGAAAGACTGAATACAGGAAAATCGCAGGATATAGAGATGAAAATTGCGTTAGAAATGGAAATTGAACATTTGGATGCAAGAGAACAGTTGATTCTATATTATCGTTATCATAAAGAATTAAATCAACAGGCGATTGCAGAGAAACTGAACATCTCACAAGTTCAGGTATCTCGTTTAGAGAAGAAAATTTATGAAAAATTAAAAAAGAAACTTTTAGATTGACTTTATTGTTTGAAATGAATATAATTTCTTCGGCAGCCTTTAATCTGATCCAGAGAGGTCAGAAAGGAAAAAGAATTAAGTATCATCAGGGTCTTTTTCCGTGCGAAAAAGACCCTTTTTTCTAGGCTGTGAAGGGAGAGTATAAATATGAAAAAGAATCATCTAGCAGGTAAAATGACACTGTCCATGGTCTTAGGTATTGCATGTGGTGTAATGTTTCTTCTACTTCGTCAGCATTTGACATCCACAAATCAAACTGAACTTTGGAATCTCATTCATCAATTACTATTTCAGGACATCACAGCTCCTGAAGGGACTCAAGCAATTGGCTTGTTTTATGTGATTGGCCAGCTGTTTGTCAATTCACTGCAGCTTGTGATTGTGCCTATGGTCTTTACAAGCATCGTGATAGCTATGTGTCGTATTTCTGATACAAAAAAGCTTGGTCGAATCTCTTTTAAGACCATTGGTATTTTTATGATGACAACATGTGTTGGTCTTTTGTTTGCAGGAATTGTGGGGATGTTTGTCTATCATTTAGGGGCTTTTAACGTTAATGTTGAAGGGTTGTCTGCCTCAACAGGAACTACCGGAAGTAATCCTTTGAATATCTTTCTGCAAATCATTCCAAACAATATTATGACTGTTTTTTCTACAAATGGTCGTGTTCTTTCCATTGTGTTTATTGCAGTTTGTGTTGGCTTGGCAATCAATCAGATTGGAAAAGAAAGTACTCTAAAAAAACTTTGTGAAGAAGTTAATGAAATTATTACTGTGTTTTTAAGCTTTATCGTGAATAAATTTGGACCAATTGCGATTTTCTGTTTATTAAGCAGAACATTTGCGATTTATGGAATTAATCATTTGCTTCCTGCAATGGCCTATGTGATTACTGTTGCATTGGCATTATTAGTATATTTGTGCGTAGGGTACCCATTATATATCAAGTTTTTAGGAAAAATGAATCCAATTCCATTTGTTAAGAAAATTGTGAAAGTTGCAGTCTTTGCCTTTTCAACTTCATCTAGTGCTGCAGCACTTCCTATGAATTTGAAAACGACGACTGAAGAACTAGGTGTTCATGAAGATATTGCTAGTTTTGTGCTTCCTTTGGGTATGACCATTAATATGGATGGAACTGCAATTATGCAGGTCATTGCCTCTGTTTTTATTGCAGGATGTGCAGGATATGAGATTACATTTGTGAACATTCTTGTAATTGGCATTCTTGCATTGGTGGCTTCTATTGGAACACCTGCTGCACCAGGAGCTGGAGCTGTTATCTTGTTTACAATTTTATCTGGTATGGGATATACAAGTGATGCAGCTTTAATGGCATACTCATTGATTCTTGCGATTAATCGTCCTATTGAAATGCTAGTAACGAGTTTAAATGTTGTTGGTGATGGTTCAACTGCACTCATTGTTGCCAACAGTGAAAATGCATTAAATACTGAACTTTATCATAAAGATGTTCAATAATTATTAAATGATTTACGTTGAGTATGACGACACTACATGTGTCGTTTTCTTTTTGGTTTATCTTATGTGTATCTTCCCATAATAACGGTGGAGGTAAATGATGATGGATATAAATCAAATTGAACAATCGATACAGAAAAGAGCTCCTAAAAAAGCTAAACTTAAAAATCTAATCATGGCTTTTGTCTGGGGAGGCTGCATTGGCCTAGCAGGACAGCTTGTACTGGAGGGATTTATGAATGCTTTAAATTTATCTGTACAGCAGGCAACAGGTCCTACTTTAATGGTGTTTATTACAACTGCAGCTTTACTTACAGGATTTGGCATTTATGATCGACTGGCGCAGCATGCAGGGGCAGGACTGTTTATTCCTATTACCGGATTTTCAAATTCTTTAACATCGTGTGCACTTGAATCAAAGTCAGAAGGACTCATTTATGGAATAGGTTCAAATATGTTTAAGCTTGCTGGATCAGTGCTGACTTATGGGATTGTGACTGCTTATGTGTTAGGGACAATAAGGATGCTGATAGGACTATGAAGACAATACAGTTCAAAAATGTCTATGTACATTCATATGGTGCAGCTGGAGGGCCAATGGAAAAACAAGGGCTTCTTGGCTCACATTTGGATGTAGCCTTTGATGATGTTTACTGTGGTGAGAAAACATATGAAATGGCGGAAAGAAAACTGCTTTCATGTGCAATAGAAGCAATGCTGAAAAATGGCGATTTGAAAGCAGAGGATATTGATTGTTATGTTGGTTCTGATTTAATTAATCAATTAGGGACAGCCCATTATTTCATGAAACACATTGCTCAGTCTTTTCTAGGTGTTTATGCTGCCTGCAGTGCTTCAACATTGGCATCAGCTATTTGCGGGATGATGATCGATGCTGGATATGCTGAAAAAGCTTGTGCTTTTGTGAGTTCTCATAACGCAACTGCAGAAAGACAATTCCGATATCCAAATGAATATGGTGTTCAAAAGCCTGATACAACCACATTTACTGTAACGGGTGCTGGTGCAATTTGTTTCTCTCGACAAAAAAGTGAGATAAGACTTGTTTCAGCGACGATTGGAAAAGTCGTTGATTTTGGCTTTAAGAATGTCAATGACATGGGTTCAGCAATGGCGCCTGCTGCATTTGATACAATCATGACGCATTTTAAAAATACAAATACATCTTTTAAGGATTATGATTTAGTTGTTACTGGTGATTTATCAAAAGTTGGTCTTACAGTTCTTTTTGATTTGTTTGAAAATGAGGGAATAGACACAGATAAACGACTTGCAGACTGTGGCTTGATAGTTTACAACCTAATGGATCAGCCTGTTTTTTCAGGCGGAAGCGGGTGTGCTTGCAGTGCATTAGGAACGATTGCCTCTTTGTTTCCTAAAATTAAAGAGGGAAACATACATAGAGTGTTAGTTGCTGCAACTGGGGCTTTACTATCACCCGTATTGGTTCAGCAGAAGGACTCTATTCCTTGTATTTCTCATTGTGTTGTCTATGAAAGGGTGAGTGTATGATTTATCTTTACGCTTTTATCACTTGTGGAGCTATCTGTACATTGGGACAGTTGCTTTTTGATCACACAAACTTTACTGCAGGGCATATTACATCATTGTTTGTTGTGCTTGGGGGAATTCTGGATTTCTTTGACTTGTATGATCGTCTTGTTTCTTTTGCAGGAGCTGGAGCGCTGCTTCCAATTACTTCTTTTGGACACACACTCATGCATGCTGCCATGCAGGGGGCCTCGCAAAATGGCTTTTTAGGTCTTGTTGGAAATATGTTAAGTACTACTAGTGCAGGCATAACTACAGCGATTACATGTGCGTTTTTTATCGCACTGGTATTTAAGCCTAAACTATGACAAATATTTATGTAAACACAGATGAAAACATTGAGTGGTTTAAAAAGAATTGTCGCTGTTATGATTTATCAATACGTTCTGTATGTAATCGGAATCAAACTTATTATTTGTTGTTTCTTGGGGGAATTACAGTATCAGCAAGTGTGCAGCCTGTACTTCAAGGTTTGGCAACTGATCCCGATTCAATGATCTTTTTAAATGCCAGTGTAACAAGTGCAACTACCTTAGAAGAGGCTTATACAATGATGCTTCAAGGTCAAACTGTCATCTTTCGTTTAAATTCACCGTTTTGTTTTGTTGCTGATACTCGTGCACTTCCTGGAAGAAGTACAAGTGAGCCTACCGTAGAAAAAAGTATACGAGGTTCTCGTGATGGGTTTGTTGAACATTTGATTGTAAATTTGGGACTTATTCGAAAACGCATTAAAGCCTTTGATTTGTGTATTAAGAATATGACTTTTGGTAAGCATACAAATACTGATATAGCGATTTTTTATATTGATTCTGTTGTTCAAAGAGATGTTTTAGATGATTTAATAGGACGATTGGATCGCATCAATAAAAGTGTAAATCTTCAATCAGAAAGGGAACTTGCAGATTTACTGTATCATCAATGGTATAATCCATATCCTCATGTCAGATTTACTGAACGACCTGATCTTGTCTGTATTCATCTTTTGCAGGGACAGATTGCGATATTGGTGGATCATTGTCCAACCGCAATGCTTCTTCCTACCACTTTATTTCAATGTACATCTCAAATTGAAGAAGTTACCCAGCCTTTATTAGTTTCCATGATGCTTCGTCTTCTGCGTTCGTTAGGGTTACTGATTAGTGTGTTTTTACTTCCTGTATGGATATGTACTCTTGAATTTAATAGTTTTCAGGGACTATTTGTGTTTGTTTTACAGGTTATGGCAGTGGATGGAATCATTGAATGGGTGAGACTTTCTTTAATTCATTCCCCCTCTATTTTGTCTAGCATGCTTGGTTTGATTGCGGTGTTCATCTTAGGGGAAACGGCAGTTAATTTTGGAGCATATACTCAGGAAATGCTTATTTTAGTGGCTATATGCAATGTTGGTAACTTTGTAACCTCTAGTTATGAACTGTCCATGGCAAATAAATTGACTCGTTTCTTTCTTGTTTTATGTACGCTGTTTTATCAGCGTGCTGGATTTGCGATAGGAGTATTTATTACTGTATTGATTTTGATGAGTACAGATACTGGTCCTGTTTGTTATCTATATCCTTTGATTCCTTTTGACTCTAAAGAGTGTCTTAGAATTCTAAAAGGAAAAAAGAAGTGACAAGTTCACTTCTTCTTTGATATAATCATGCAGAGGTGATTTGTTTTGGCTTTTCAGGTAAATACAGTACAATTTGAAGGTCCATTGGATTTGATGCTGCATCTTATCAAGGAACATGAACTGGATTTGTTTGATTTGGACATCAGTGTCCTTGCTGATCAGTATTTGAATTATCTTAATCAGATGGATTTTCTTCATCTGGAAGCTGAAAGTGAATACCTTGTAGAACTTGCAACTTTAATTGAATATAAAAGTCGCAAGCTTTTGCCTAAAGATGATTCTCAGCTGCAGGACGAATATGAAGAAGATCCTAAAGAACGACTGGTACGCAGATTGATGGAATATCAGCAGTTTAAAGAAGTTTCAGCTGCATTGAATGATTTACATCAAGAACGTCAGCTTCATCTGTCTCGTCCGTTATCACTTGAAAGTGAGCAGTGGTCACAGCAGGAAATTTATGAGAAACTGGATGGCAATCCATATGATTTAGTAAAGGCAATGATGAAATGTCTAAGAAGGGCACAGTTGTCAAAGCCTATTGAAACACGCTATACAAAAAAAGAACTCTCTGTAGATGATCGTAAACTTCAGATTACGGCACGTTTGAGTGTTCTTCCAAAAACATTTACATTTGAAAATCTTTTAGAGGACTGTGAAAGCATGCATGAATCAATTGTGACTTTTCTTGCGGTGCTTGAACTGGCAAAAAATCAAATTTTGATTTTCAGTGTCGATGAACATGATACGATTTGGTTTGAAAGGGGGAATGGGTAATGGAAAATATACTTCCAATTGCAGAAGGTCTATTGTTTCTAGTTGGAGATGAAGGCATTACGGATGAATTAATGGCAAGTTCATTGGAATGCAGTGAAGAAACTGCCCATACACTTTTAGATCAGCTTCAGAAAAAATACCAGGATGATGGTTTTGGAATGGAAATTGTATGTTATGGCGGAGTTTGGAAGTTTGTTTCCAAAGCTGTGGTTCACCCTTATGCACAGCGTCTGTTCCAAAATACAAAATCTACTGCACTGTCGCAAAGCGCATTGGAGACACTTGCGATTGTTGCATATAAACAGCCTATTACTCGCGTTGAGATTGAAGAGATTCGCGGGGTTGGATGTGATATGATGCTGCGTAAGCTTCAAGCAAGGAATCTGATTATGGAAGTAGGACGTTCTGAAGCACCGGGAAGACCTATTTTGTATGGTGTGACTGATGAGTTTATGGATAGCTTCAAACTCTTGTCTTTGGATGAGCTTCCTGAGCTTCCAAACTTTTCTGAACAGCAGAGTGAAAATTTATTTGATTAAAAAAGAGCAATGCTCTTTTTTTGATTTTTTAAAAGAAACCGCTTGCAAAATAAATCACAAGTGGTATTATATAGAAGTAGTCGTAAGACTGCTTTGCTTGTATAGTTGTCAAAAGAATGCTGACATGTTTCTAGCCGCTGGCTGATAGCGGGCTACAAGTAAACCTTTTCCCCCAAACTATGATTATTTGAACATCGCATGATGTTTTTTTTAAAATAGCGGACTTACTGTCCGCTATTTCTATAGATGAAATGTTTCTTTGATAAGATTTGCAGCTGTTTGTGCAGCTAGATGTGTATTATCGATTCTCAGATAGTTTTTAAATGGTATTTCACCAGGATTTGATATACATCGATAATTTTTGTCATCTTCAATTAATCGTTTCTCTGAAGCTTTTAAATCACGTTTTGACGCTTTATGGTTTAATCTGTTTTCAGTTTTATTTCTTTCAATGCGAACTTGCTGGTCAGCAATGAGTTCTACATAATAAAATTCAGTGTTTGAACCGAACAATTTTCTGACATGTTCTACATATTCCCAGTCAGAAGGCTGATCAAATGCCCACATGAATGTAAAAATCATTCCTTCATTTTGTGTCTTTGCGAATTCTTCAAAAATGACATCACGAAGACGCTTGATTGCTTCGCTATGAAATGTTCCAAATATTTCTAAAACAGGTTCTATCATCATGTGATTATGAAATAGCTTTAGATTAGTAATTTTTGTAAGTTCTTGTCCGACTGTCATTTTACCTACAGCTGCATCACCAAATAAAAATATAAGTTTCATAGTCTATATTTTCCTTCAATATTTGTATAAAGAATCATAAGTAGTAAAGATGAAAAGACAATAAGCAGTATAGCTATGATAATCATCAAAATGTTTTGAGTTTGTGTCATTATGCCTGAAATGAATAGTGAAAATGCATATCCTAATAATAGTTTACTGCAGGAATGATTGTATTTTTGTACATCTTTCACTTTGATTTCAGTTGTATCGTTAGCCCATAGATTCACAGGTGTAACTGAATGATATGTCCTCCATGAAAGAAATATAAAACAACAAGATAAAATTGAAAAAATAAACAGAATCATAGCTTTCACTCCTGTACATATTATAATTGTGTTTTAGAATCAGGTAAAGGTGATAAAGATATAATTATGCTTTTAATGAAAAGTGTGCTAAAATACTCTAGTAAGTTTAAGTTAGGAGATGAAACAATGAGTGAATGCGATCACAACTGTGCCAGCTGCAGTAAAAATTGTTCAGAAAGAAAAGGAATTCAGAAAGCTCAGCTAAATCCTTATAGTAAAGTCAACAAGGTGATTGGCGTAATTAGCGGCAAAGGTGGTGTAGGGAAGTCTTTAGTTACTTCTTTGATGGCTGTTGCCATGCAGAAAGAAAAGAAACAGGTAGCGATTTTGGATGGTGACATTACGGGTCCTTCTATCCCTAAGTCTTTTGGTGTTCATACTGCAATTGGTGGTAATGATCAGGGAATGTATCCTGCTGTTACCGATACTGGTATTCAGATGATTTCTACAAATCTTCTTCTGGAACAGGAAACTCAGCCTGTTTTATTAAGAGGGCCAATTATTGGTTCTATGGTTGCACAGTTTTATACAGATGTAGTGTGGACTGATGTTGACTACATGTTTGTAGATATGCCTCCAGGAACTGGAGATGTTGCACTGACAGTGTTTCAGCAGCTTCCAGTGGATGGTATCATTATTGTCACAACACCTCAGGAACTGGTTGGAATGATTGTTGAAAAAGCAATTGTCATGGCCAATATGATGAATGTTCCTGTATTAGGGATTGTTGAAAATATGAGTTATGTACAGTGTCCTGACTGTGAAAAGAAACTATATGTATTTGGAGAGAGTCATGCACAGGAAATCTGTGATAAATATGGTCTTGAATTACTTGCACAGATTCCATTGGATCCATTAACTGCAAGTTTAGTGGATGAAGGGAACATTGAGCTGGCAGATACATCTGTACTTTCTAAAGCAGTCGATAAAATTAAATCTTTATAAGACGGACATGATTTGTCCGTTTTATTATTTATCAAATACCGGAAGCAAGAAAGCTGCTATCTTCTATCATGTGGTGAGATGAATTGGTTTTCTTAAGAAAATCTATTGATTTTAAAGGTTTTTGAAATTGGATTTTCTCTTTCATTTATGTGATGACAAAAATAATAATCAAGCCAGTGTCAAATAGTTTAAATGTACTGTGATACATGATAAATGGCTCCACTTTGGATGTAGAGGCAATCATAAGTACAAGATATAAAGCGTATAAATTCAGAATCTTTCCAAAAGAATCACAGAAAGTTCTGCTTGCCAAGACTTTTGGCTATGTGCGTCTTGTCTATAATCATTATTTGGATGTAAAAACTAAAAGATATGAAGAAAATAAGAAATCACTGTCTTATACGGAATGTGCTTCTAATCTGGTAAAGCTCATGAAAGAAAAAGATTTTTTTAAAGAAGTGAATAGTATCGCTTTACAACAGGCACACAGGCACTTAGATAATGCATATAAGAATTTCTTTCGTGATAAAACAGTGGCAATGTCCAACATGTCATCCTGTTCATGATCGCAATCAAAATGCAGCACAGAACATCAAAAAAGAAGGAATGCAATTTGTAGTGGAGTAAATAAACCTTAAGAACTGCAGGACATACAGTGATAGCTCAAAGAGCCTGGAATAAAAATTCCTTGACTGAGAACCCCCACTTCTATAAGTGGTGAAAGCATGTCACAGTTGTGGTAAAATAAAGACAGGTTCACATGGAATTCACAGTGTACTTGTATGATGAAGCTGGTGATGAAAATGATAAAGATTTTGATTGTAGATGATGAAATCAAGATTCGTGAAATGATACGTAAATATGCTCAGTATGAAGGCTTTTTTACACAAGAGGCATGCAATGGCATAGAAGCTGTTGATATGGCATTATCAAATGATTTTGACTGTATTGTCATGGATATTATGATGCCTGAATTGGATGGCTTTTCTGCTTGTCGTCAGATTCGTAAAGAAAAAAATGTACCTATTTTAATGTTGTCTGCACTTGGTGAAGAGTATGACAAGATTCATGGTTTTGATTTGGGTGTGGATGATTATGTGGTTAAACCTTTTTCACCGAAAGAGCTGATGATGCGCATCAAGGCAATTTTAAAGCGTTCAAAAATACAGGAAAATGATACTTTTGAAATAGAAGGACTTAAAATTGATTTTTCTGCACACCAGGTATTTGTGGATGGAGAAATTGTACAGCTTTCTCCTAAAGAATATGATTTGTTGTGTACACTTGTGAACAATCGAGGGATTGCGATGACACGAGAAAAGCTTCTTCAGATTGTTTGGGGATATGATTTTTTTGGTGATGATCGTACATTAGACACGCATATTAAACTGCTTCGCCGCAATTTAAAGGATTACAGTAAATTCATTGTTACATTAAGAGGGGTTGGCTATCGTTTTGAAAAGACAATTTAGTCTTCGCTGGAAGATTTTGATTTATCTGCTTACATTTGTATTTGCCATGATTTCCTTAATCTGGCTTTTTCAGACTGTCTTTTTAGACAGTTTTTATAAATCTATCAAGACAAGAAATATTAGTTTTGTTGCATCACAAATTGAAAATGATTTATCTTCAGATGGACTTCAGCAAAGTATTGATACATTGAGTTCTGAACATGAAGTATGCATACGTGTCATTCAGCTGATTAATCAGGATGCGATTCCTGGCAATGTTCAGTATTTGACACATGAACGTTCTGCTTGTGCAGTTGCACGATTAACGGATGAACAGGTATTGAATTACTGGCAAAAAGCTAGAGAGAATCAGGGGATGTATGTTTCAGAAACTGTTGAAGTCATTCCAGTTGGAAATATAATTGGTGGGAAGATTACATATAAACAGACTGGCAATCAAGATATTGTTTTGGCTAAAGCCTTAGGTGTTCAGGGGTTGGACGGACTGGTTTTAGTAAGTTCTCGTCTTTCTCCAGTGAGTTCTACTGTTGAGACACTTCGTTTCCAGCTGATTGTAATTACTGCTATTATTTGTCTTATGGCAGTGCTTCTGGCTGCTTTTATGACTTTGAAGGTGACTAGGCCTTTGGAAGAAATCAATAAAGCAGCACGTATTTTAGGGACTGGGAATTATGATGTTCAGTTTAATGCATCTGGATATCAGGAAATTGATGAATTGAATGAAACAATGAATACTGCAGCTTTAAAATTAAAACAAGTTGATCAGATGCGCCGTGATTTACTCTCAAATGTTTCTCATGATTTAAGGACACCACTTACAATGATAGAAGGTTACAGCGAAATGATGCGTGATTTGCCTGGTGAAAATACTCCTGAAAATGCGCAGGTGATTATTGATGAAGCTCATCGTTTAACACTTTTAGTCAATGATTTACTTGATTTAAGCAAGCTTCAGGAAAATAAAATTGAACTTCGTATTGAGAAAATGAATATTACAGCTGTTTTACACAGTATTGTGGATCGTTATCAGAAATATATGGAATCGCAGGGATTTGAAATTCACCTTAATGTTGAAGAGAATCTTTATGTGCTGGCAGATAAAAACCGTATTGAGCAGGTAGTGTATAATTTTATCAATAATGCGATTCAATATTCAGGCGATGTGCAGAAAATAGAAATACGCGCATTGAATAAAAATAAAAATGTTCGTGTTGAAGTTCAAGATTATGGAGAAGGAATACCAGAGGATAAACTGGATTCAATCTGGGAAAGATACTATAAAATTGATAAGGAACATGTAAGAGCTCATTCTGGAAGTGGAATTGGATTGAGTATCTGTAAAGAGATTTTGAAATTGCATCATGCTGAATACGGTGTTATTTCTAAACAAAAGAAAGGAACAATCTTCTGGTTTGAACTTGAAAACTCAAATAGCTTGTAAAATGACCGTGAATTCGATATAGTAAATGAGAAAGGAGGATGATGACAATGAATTCTGTTTTGTCTAATCCTGTTCTTCTTGCTGTATTGGCAACTTGTTTTACTTGGTTTATGACAGCGTTAGGTGCTGGTCTAGTCTTCTTTTTCAAAGAGATTAAACCTAAATTTTTAAATATGATGCTGGGTTTTGCCTCAGGGGTAATGATTGCGGCAAGCTTTTTCTCTCTTTTGTTGCCGGCAATTGAAGCTGCAGAAGAAGGGAATGTACCGGGCTGGGCTGTTGTTTCGATTGGTTTTCTTTTAGGTGCCGGCTTTTTGTGGGGGTTTGACCATTTGGTTCCACATCTTCATTTAGGAGCTCAAGAAACAGAAGGACCAAAGACGAACTTAAAGCGCAGTATACTTCTTGTCTTGTCGATTACGTTGCATAATATTCCTGAGGGGCTTGCGGTTGGTGTTGCCTTTGGTTCTTTAGGGACGACTGGTTCTTTGATGGCTGCGTTTGCTGTTGCCCTTGGTATTGGAATTCAGAATTTTCCAGAAGGGGCTGCTGTATCCATTCCTTTGCGCAAGGAAGGACTTAGCCGATTTAAGAGCTTTCTTTATGGACAGGCATCAGGTATGGTTGAACCTTTCTCAGCTTTATTAGGCGCAGCCTTGGTAACAATTATGAAACCTGTACTTCCATATGCGCTTGCTTTTGCGGCAGGTGCAATGATATATGTTGTAGTGGAGGAATTGATTCCAGAAGCTCAAAATGGAGATCATGAAGCAACTCATCTTTCGACAGTTGGATGTATTTTGGGATTTGTCGTTATGATGATACTTGATGTTGCTTTAGGATAAATCATCATATAAAGGAGGATAAAATGATGAAAGATTTAAAAGGAACAAAAACGGAAAAGAATTTAATGGAAGCATTTGCAGGGGAAAGTCAGGCTCGCAACAAGTATACTTTCTATGCATCTCAGGCTAAAAAAGATGGCTATCAGCAGATTGCAGCCTTCTTTGAAGATACAGCAGCAAATGAAAAAGAACATGCTAAGCTGTGGTTTAAATATCTGCATGGCGGCAAAGTGCCTACTACTGAAATAAATCTTGAAGATGCAGCTGCAGGTGAAAATTTTGAATGGACAGATATGTATGCACGTATGGCACAGGAAGCACGTGAAGAAGGCTTTGATGAAATCGCTGAAGTAATGGAAGGCGTTGCAAAGGTTGAAGCTGCTCATGAAGCTCGTTATTTGGCTCTTTTGAGAAATCTGAAAGAAAACAAAGTGTTTGAAAGACCAGAAGAAGTTGTTTGGGAATGCCGTAACTGTGGACATCTGCACTATGGAAAAGAAGCTCCAGAAGTATGTCCAGTCTGCAATCATCCAAGAGCTTACTTCATGATTCAACCATCAAACTATTAATTCTAAAAAAACAAACGTGTGCATTAATTTGCACACGTTTTTTCTTTATCTGCGTCTTCCGCGATTTGAGCGAGGTTCAGCCTTTTTTCTGATTTCTTTCTTCTTTTTATCTTTGTGACAGTTTGGTTTTACTTTTTTAGGTTTAGCTTTTGAAGCTTTTTTTTCAGTTTTAGCTGGTTTATCAGTTTTTGAAACTTTTTCTTGCTTCTTTTCTTCTACATCTGTTTTTCTGTATTTTCTTAAAAAACCAGGTGCTTCATTTAATAGTGTGACTTGGATTGGATATCCTTTAATGGTTTGTTTCTTTAATGCTTTGATAATCTTTTTATCAACTTCTTTTGGGATTTCAACAAAGGTTTCATCCTGATCAATCTTGATTTTTCCAATGTTTGTTCCGGAAAGACCACTGACTTCTGCAATAGCACTCACAACATGGGCTGCGTTGATATCCTGATCATGTCCTACATTGATTACTATCCAGCTGGTTGCATCACTTTTGATGACTAGAGAATTTTCTTCAGGTGCTTTTGCGAGAGTTTCTAAAGACGATTGTTTCAACATTCCTGAAGCAAGTGCTTCAGCGATTTGTTTATAGCTGTATCCTTCAAACATCATTTCTTCTAATAGCGCGGTAATGGCTGGTGCAACAGGTTTACTAAGCATCTCATTCATTTGCATGCGAATTTGATTGATCTGAAGCTGTTTCATTTCTCTTTCACTTGGCAGTTCCATTTTAGTCAGTTTACTACGTGTGAGAACTTCAATATCATGCAGTTTGTTTCTTTGACGTGGTGTAATAAAGGTAACTGCTAATCCAGTATTTCCGGCTCTTCCTGTTCTTCCTATACGATGAACATAATATTCTGCTTCCTGAGGCAAATCATAATTAAATACAACATCCATGTTCGATACATCAATGCCTCGTGCGGCAACATCTGTCGCAATCAGAAAATTCAGTTTCTTAGCTTTAAAGTTATCCATGACTTTTGTGCGTGATTCCTGTTTCATATCACCATGAATTGCAGCAGCAGGATAATGCTGAGCAACAAGTTCTGCACATAAATCATCAACAGTTTTCTTTGTATTACAGAAAATCATTGCTTGTGATGGATTCATCATCTGAATGCACTGCATAAGCAGATTTTTCTTATCAGTAGGGGAACATTCATAGTACCTCTGTTCGATAGCTTCTACAGTTAGAGTTTTTTCTTTTAGACGAATTTCAACTGGATTTCTTTGTATTGTTTTCGCTACATGAAGTATTTCTTTAGGCATGGTTGCACTGAACAGTACTGTTTGTCTATCTTCTGGCAAAGCATTACATACTTCTAAAATATCATCAATGAATCCCATGTTGAGCATTTCATCAGCTTCATCAAGAATAAAAGTATGCAGATTGCTGAAGCGTAAGGTTTTTCTTCTAATGTGATCTAATACTCTTCCGGGCGTACCGACAATGATATCTCCACCTTTTTTTAAATCAAGAATCTGGTGGTTTATAGGTTCACCGCCATAAATACAAACCGTACGATATCCTTCAATATATTTTGCATATTTACGAATTTCTGCACCTACTTGAAGACACAGTTCCCTTGTAGGACAGAGAATCAGTACTTGTGGACGTTTTTTCTCTACAGGTTCAAGTTTCATCAAAACAGGCAAAGCAAAGGCAGCGGTTTTTCCTGTACCTGTTTGTGACTGTCCTAATAAATCATGATGTTCCAGTAATACTGGAATGCATTGTTTTTGAATTTCAGTGGGTGTTTCATATCCGATTTCTTCTAGTGCACGTATAATAGGTGCACTTAAGTTTAATTCACTAAATGTCATAATCTCACTCATTTCCGCATGTAGGATACCTTATTTTTTATAAAAAGTAAATAAAAGAATCACTCATGAAGGAGTGATTCTTTTGGGACAAGCATTTGAATTCGATGAGTATGACACTTCATTGTGACTTGTGTATCAATGAAGCTTTCTCCATCATATTGAAAAATAACAGGTTCTTTAGAAATGATAGTGACTTCTTTCGCCTTAAGCATTTGTACTTCTTTCAGATGTTCATGTTTGCCTGCCTTATATTTAAGAATCAGCTGAAGCATTCTTCTTCTTGGTAGAGCTTGTACAATACACAGATCAAACATACCATCCTGAAGATCTGCACGTGGAGTAGGGTGGAAGCCTCCTCCATAACAATTTCCCAGCATGACAGCAGCTAATGTGACAGTTTGTTCAATCTTTTCTCCATCTGCGATGAGTGTAATTTGAGGCTGTTCAGGACGAAGTAGTTCACGAAAAGCTGCGATTACATACTTTATGCTTCCAGGAAGAGGATTATTTCTCATTTTATTGGACACTATATGATTGACTTGTGCATCAAGGCCTAGTGACAGACAATTCAAAAAAGTACCACGATGTGTCTCTCCTAAATCAACCTGCACAATTTTACCATCAAGTGTTTTATTGAGAGTTTCCTCAAGTGAATGATAAGGAGCAATCATTTTGTAATAGTCATTACCAGTACCACATGGAAGAATAGCCATTGTACCATCTTTTATTCCCTTTGCCGTTTCAAGTGCTGTTCCATCACCGCCTACAGAAATAATAACGGTGTCTGCATTTGAGTAGGTTTGTGCTAGTTCAGTGGCATGGTTTGGATATTCTGTCATGATGATTTGATAATCAAGATTTCTTTCTTTACAGCATTTATCAATGATTTCTGCTGCAGCTTTCCCTTGTTTCTTTCCTGAAAAAGGATTTACTAAAAATACATATTTCATACTTATTCCCCAATATGTGACTATTTTACCACGTAATTCTTTTCAGAAAACAAAAATTGCAATCAATTCATGTGAAAAAATATTCATGATTTAATAACTGAAGGCAATATGACTGTTTAGCACTTCAAAGTCGGCACAAGATGTGCCTTCTGTATAAAAAAGAAATGTTGTAAAGAACGGTAAGAAAACGAAGTTCAAAGTATTTATTAGGCTTTATTGTATTAGATGAAAAGATAAGCACTATTGATATAAAATGTTCTAGAAAATGGGTAAAAAAGCACTGAAAGAATTGAATTTGCATAATCAGTATGGTATAAACGTTTTAGGGATTCGTAAAAACCCGTATGATAAGTTGTCCATTTCACCTTTTTCAGATGATTTTTAAAGTATGATGATTCATTGATGGTGATTGCAGGCAAGAAAGAGATTGAAAAGATAGAATCACTGTAGCAGAATAGGAGAGTGCATCATGAGCGAAAAATTTACATATATTCCAAAGGGAGTTTGTGCTAGAAGCATGACATTTGAAGTAGAAGGGAATATCATCAAAAACGTCCAGATTGTGGGCGGTTGTGCTGGTAATCTACTTGGAATTTCAAAAATTTTAAGAGGAAAGACTGTCGAAGAAGTCGTTGAAGTATTCAATGGAAATCGCTGTGGTGCAAAGCCTACGAGCTGTCCTGATCAGATTGCTCAGGCATTGATTCAGCATTTTAATCTTTAATCTGGAATAATCGTGCAACATAAAATCACCCTAAGAGTGGGTGAGATGCATGAATAAACAGATAGATATTGCGCTTGCGATGTATGATATTGGGATTGAACTTGATATTATTGAGAAGATGACCCAGATACGTGGATCGCATTTGTTGTGGTATTGGATAGTTTCAAAGGACAAAAGCACAGGATAATGTGCTTTTTCTGTTTTATGGAAAGGGGTATTTATGAAACAAATAAAGTATATTTGGCATGCATCTGAAAATGTGCATGGCAGATTGGTTTTGATTGCATTTGTGGTAATGATTTATACTGTACTTAATCTACTATCACCTTTGATATTTAGTTTTTATATTGATAATGTACTTGGGAATGAACCGATTAAAAATGTCTTTTTTCAAATGATTTGTCATGCAGCTGGTGGAACTGAAGTACTCAAAAAGAACTTATGGACTGGATTTGTCATGATATTGTTTGTGTATTCTTTTGTTTGTTTCTTTCAGTATCTTCGTGGAAGATTGAATTCTGTAGTTTCTGAAAATACTGCAAAGAATATGCGTGAAGAACTGTACAATCATTTAAGCAATACACATTACAGTTATCATGTTTTAAACAAGTCTGGTGATTTGATTCAGCGTTGTACAAGTGATGTAGATCAGGTCCGTCGTTTTCTTGCTTCACAGTATTCAGAAATGATTTATTCAGTATGTACTGCATTGATTGCTTCAGTTTTATTGTTTTCAATCAATGCCTCACTTGCAAAATTAGCGGTTATCACTATGCCGATTCTGATTGTCTTTGCCTACTGGTTTTTTACTAATGCACAGAAAATATTTAGATTATCTGATGAATCTGAAGGGGCTTTGACTGATAAACTGACAGAAAGCATTTCAGGGATACGTGTTATTAAAGCTTTTCATCGTGAAGTGTATGAAATTGAACGCTATGATGAGAAAAACGTTGACTATTTAAATAAAACTTTTGAACTGTTGAAACAGCTGGGGTTATATTGGAGCTTTTCGGATTTGATTTGTTATATTCAAATTTTGATAATTGTATTGACAGGAACCATCATGGCTCATCGAGGAGAACTCAGTGTAGGGAATTTATTTGTGTTTATTTCCTATGAAAGTATGATTCTGTGGCCAATTCGAAACTTGGGACGCATCTTGGCAGATTTAGGTAAAGTAAGTGTTTCTATTGATCGTTTATTAGAGATTTTAGAAGTACCAATGGAATCTAAAGAGGGATTAATGCCAGAGATAAAAGGTCAAATTGAGTTTAAAGATGTATCTTTTCATTATGACAATCAGCCTTATGTACTGAATCATGTTTCTTTTAAAATAAAAGCAGGTCAAACTGCTGCGATTTTAGGTCCTACGGGATCTGGAAAGAGTTCTTTGATTCATTGTATCAGTCGTTTGTATGATCCTTCTGAAGGAGAAATTCTGATTGATGATATACCTACGACTAAAATTGAGAAACGTCATTTAAGAAAAAATGTGGGTCTTGTACTGCAAGAGCCTTTCCTGTTTTCTAAAACGATTCATGACAATATTTCCATTGCAAGAAAAGATGCTAGTTTTCAAGAAATTGTAGAAGCTGCAAAGATTGCTTCTGTTCATGAAGTGATTGAAGATTTTGAAAAAGGATATGATACTTTCATTGGAGAAAAAGGTGTAACACTATCAGGTGGACAAAAACAGCGTGTAGCGATTGCGCGCACAATTATTAATCCGACGCCTATTTTAATTTTTGATGATTCTTTGTCTGCTGTAGATACTGAAACGGATGCTGCAATTCGTACTGCGTTGAAACAGGTATCTTCAAAATGTACAACAATTATTATTACTCAGCGTATTCATTCTGCAAAAGATGCAGATTTAATTCTAGTTCTTGAAAAGGGACAGATTACTCAGTGTGGAACACATGAACAGTTAATCAAGGAAGATGGACTATATCAGCGTGTTGCACAGATTCAAAGTGAATTGGAGGTGGAATAATGAATCCATATGAAGAAAAAGATTATCAAAGTACATCTTTTGATATGAAAACATGGAAAAAGGTCATATTAATGATTATTCCATATCGTGGTTTGATTGCTGCACTTTTGATTTTGAATGTAATTATTGCAGGATTTGATACATTATTTCCATTTTTAAATAAGATGGCTATTGATACATTTGCTACGGGAACATTTGTAGAATCTGAGTTTATTCGTTTTGGGATTTTGTATTTTGTCGGGATTGTAATTCAGGCATTTAATGTTTATGGTTTTTTCTGGATTGCGGGACGCATTGAAATGAAGTTTAGCTACAAGTTAAGAAAAGAATGCTTTCATAAACTGAATGAACTTTCTTTTAGTTATTTTGATAAAACACCGCAGGGATGGATTATTGCCCGCATGACTAGTGATGTTGCACGATTATCAGAAATTGTCTCTTGGAGTATGATGGATCTATTCTGGGGTGTAAGTGTAATGATCTTTACGACTGTGATGATGCTTTCAGTTAACTGGAAATTAGCTATGCTTGTCTTGATGATTGTACCTTTTCTGGCAGTGATCAGTGTTTATTTTCAGACACGTATTTTAAAAAGCTATCGTGAAGTTCGCAAAGCTAATTCAAAGATTACAAGCGGATTTTCGGAAGGCATTATGGGAGCGAAAACAACAAAGACTCTTGTACTAGAAGATGATAACCTGGAAGAATTTAAGAAGCATACACATGATATGAGACAGTCTAGCATTCATGCTGCAACATTGTCTGCAATTTTTATGCCTATTGTTGTGGGTTTGGGGTCTATCTCTACTGCTTCAATTCTATGGGCTGGTGGAAATCAAGTACTTTTGGGTATGATTGAATTTGGTACACTTTTGATGTTTACTCAGTATGCTACACAGTTTTTTGAACCGCTTCGCCAAATCGCTCGTTTGATTGCGGAATTTCAGCTGGCTCAGGCAAGTGCAGAACGTGTGATTTCACTGTTGGAAAGTGAAGTTGAACTTGACGATACACCTGAAGTAAAACAGAAATATGGGACTGTATTTGCCCCTAAAAGTGAAAATTATGAAAGAATTCAAGGAAATGTTACGTTTGAACATGTTGATTTCTGGTACAATGAAGCTGAACCTGTATTGAATGATTTTAATTTAACGGTAAAAGCAGGACAAACGATTGCATTAGTTGGTGAAACTGGTTCAGGGAAAAGTACGATTATTAATCTTATTTGCAGATTCTATGAGCCTAAAAGAGGACGTATTTTAATTGATGGTGTTGATTATCGTCAGCGTTCTACAGGATGGCTTCATTCTCAGCTGGGTTATGTTTTACAGGCTCCTCATTTGTTTTCTGGAACGATTAAAGAAAATATTCGATTTGGCAAGCTGGATGCGACAGATGAAGAAATTATGAATGCAGCAAAAATTGTACATGCTCATGAATTTATTACTTCTTTTGATGAAGGGTATGACACAGAAGTTGGTGAATCTGGTTCACGTTTATCGACAGGTCAAAAACAGCTGATTTCATTTGCACGTGCTGTTTTGGCAAATCCTGCATTTTATGTACTTGATGAAGCGACAGCTTCAATTGATACAGAAACTGAAAAGATTCTACAGAATGCAATTGAACATACAATGAGTGACAAGACTAGTTTTGTCGTTGCTCATCGTTTAAGTACGATTGTTTCAGCAGATCGTATTCTGGTGATTAAAAAGGGTAAAATCATTGAAGATGGTACTCATAAGCAGCTGATGGATCTAAAGGGATATTATTATCGATTATATACAAATCAGTTTAAAGAGGATCTTGAAAAAGAACTATTGAAAGGGGATATTGTACATGCAGTTTGATTTTGTGAAAGAAATGGACCAGGGGATTGTCATGGATTATGCTGAAGGGAAGTTCATGTTTGTGATTAAGGATTTCTGGTCAAAAGAAGAATTAAGTTTTTTGAAAAAGAAAAAAGGAATGATTTCTTTAGTTCAAAAAGAAAATCTTCCTGTGTTTATTGTTCAGATTGAAGAAGGACTTGAAAGCAGTGACTGTGTATTCTGTGTCACTTCTGACAATGATGGCTGTCTTTCAATGCAGAATTATCAGTTTGAGATTCATGTGTTTGATGATGCAGGCAATGAAGTTGTCAAGCGTAGTGCAGAAGCTAATAAATCAGCTTCTGTAAAAATCTATGAGATTTTACATGAAGCAGTAAAAGATGAAGATGAAGCTGTTGTAGATGCGAAGATTGCGAAGATTTCTGTTCTTGAGCCTTTTGAATTAGAAGAATTGACAAATCTTCATATCAAGTTTTAGGTGAAAGTATGTTGATGAGTATTCATCAGCTCTCCAAAAGATATGGAGATAAAATCTGTTTTGACAAGATTAGTTTTGCGATAGAAGATCATGATAAGATTGGATTGATTGGACGCAATGGCTGCGGTAAAAGTACATTGATGCGTATCTTAGCACATCTTGATGATGCAGATTCAGGAGAGATTATTCGTAAAAATGGCTTAAGGATGAGAATATGTCTTCAGGATCATTATTTTGATGAAACAAAAACAGTTCATCAAATTGTGATGAATTCTTTAAAAGAGTCAAAACAGAGCTATGAAGCTGAAAGTATTTTAACTCGATTAGGTTTTGAAGATATGCATCGTCTTGTACAGGGGTTATCCGGCGGAGAAAAGAAACGACTGGCTTTGGCCTGTGCATTGGCAGAACCATGTGACTTGCTTCTTTTAGATGAACCTACCAATCATTTAGACCCACATATGATTGTATGGCTGGAAAAGTATTTGATGCGTTTTAAGGGTGCAGTCATGATGGTTACACATGATCGTTATTTTTTGGAACGAGTTTGTACAAGGATGATGGAACTGGACCATGGTGAACTTATGGTAACTCAGGCAAATTATTCAGCTTATTTAGAACTGAAACAGAAGCGTCTTGAGGAACGTGAAGCTCAGTATTTAAAACGTCAAAGTTTTTTAAGAAAAGAGACAGAGTGGATACGTGCTGGTGTTCAGGCGCGAACAACCAAAAGCCGTGCTCGTATTGAACGATATGAAGCGTTAAAGGCTATGGCTGCACCTGAAATAACAGGGAAAGTCGAATTACATTTTGATTCTGCACGATTGGGTGGCAAAACAATTGAGGCATATAATATTTCAAAAACAATGGGATCGAAAGAGTTGTTTCGAAATCTAAATTATCTAGTGGATCGTGAAGATCGTTTAGGAATCATTGGTGTTAATGGATGCGGTAAGAGTACCTTGATGCAGGTTTTAGCACGATACATGGAACCTGATGAAGGCGTGGTTCAGCATGGGGATACAGTGCGTGTTGGTTTTTTGTTTCAACAGCCTCAGATGGATGATTTATCGATACGAGTCATTGATTATTTGCAGTCAGATGCAATTGAAACGAAATTTGAAGTATTAAATGCTTCAACGATGCTGGAACGTTTTCTCTTTCCAAAAAGTATGCATTATTTGACATTAGCGCATTGTTCCGGTGGCGAGCGCCGACGTCTGGCGTTATTGAAAGTCTTGATGACACAGCCAAATATTTTGTTTCTGGATGAGCCTACAAATGATTTGGATATTGATACATTAAATGTTTTGGAAGAATTTCTAGATGAGTTTAAAGGGGCTGTTATCACAGTTTCTCATGATCGATACTTTTTAGATAAGATTTGTGATCATGTGCTGATTTTTAATGATTTTGGTGTAACTGAAGCTTTAGGAAGTTTTAGTGAGAATATTGATAAGATTTCATTAGAACCTGTTAAAAAAGAAAAAGCTGTCGTACTTGAAAGTAAGCCAAAATCAAAAGGATTAACCTACATGGAAAAGAAAGAACTTGCTGAACTTGAAAATTTATTGCCAGATCTTGAAAAAATTATTAGTACATTAGAAGCTCAAATGAACGAATGTACGGATTATTCTAAAATAAAGAAAATTTCAGATGAACTGGAAATGAATCGTCAGTCTGTAGAGATGAAGACATTAAGGTGGCTCGAATTGTCTGAAAAAGCAGAAGGATGAGTGTAAATTCGTGAAATAAGACGACAAATCAGTGTTTATGTGAACTTTCACAATGTCCTGATTTGTTTTTCTTTTTCTTTTTCTACAGGTCATGATATAATAATTCAGATTCAGAAAATGGTGAAAAAATGAAAAAAGTAGAAATATGTTTAATTGTGCTGATCATCGCATTAGATCAGCTAACAAAAAGCTGGATTGAATCTGCCTTTCAGCTTTATGAATCACTTGAAATAATCCCTCATTTCTTTTCTTTGACTTATGCCAGAAATACAGGAGCAGCCTGGAGTGTTCTGGAAGGTCAAATGGGATTCTTTATTATCCTGACATTATTAGTGCTTATGGGATTGTGCTGGCTTTTTATCAAAACACCAAAAGAAAGTACTTTTACAAGAATTTCTTTTGCGCTCATTATGGCTGGTGCAATTGGTAATTTTACAGACCGTGTGATGTTTGGTTATGTTCGTGATTTTCTTGATTTTTTGATTTTCGGATATGATTTTCCGATTTTCAACGTTGCTGATATTTCATTATGTATTGGTGTCGGGTTACTGGCACTGGTAACTTTTCTAGATAAGGAGGAAAGTGTACTATGAATCCAATTCAACTTGTAATTACTGAAGAGATGGCTGCAAAGCGTCTGGACAAAGTGCTCTGTGAAGCCTTGGAAGATCTTTCTAGAAATTATCTTCAGACTCTTATGGATGAAAAGCGTATTACTGTAAACGGCAAAGCTGCTAAAGCATCTACTAAATGTAAGGTCAATGATGTTGTTGAAATTACATTAAAAGAAGCTGAAGAAATTGAGGCTGTTCCTCAGAATTTACATTTAGATGTTGTTTATGAGGATAGTGATGTCATTGTGATAAATAAACCAAAAGGCATGGTTGTACATCCAGGTCCTGGAAATCCTGATGGAACATTAGTCAATGGGCTGTTGTACCATTGTAAAGATCTTTCTGGAATCAATGGTGTATTACGTCCTGGTATAGTTCATCGTATTGATAAAGATACAACTGGTTTGATTATTGCCTGTAAAAATGATAAATCTCATGAATCTTTGGCAGAACAGTTAATGATGAAAACTGCATCTCGTAAATATATGGCTTTAGTACATGGAGTCATGCCACATGAATTTGGTACAATTGATGCGCCGATTGGAAGAGATGAAAAAGATCGCCAAAAGATGGCGGTGACTGCAAAAAACTCAAAAAATGCAGTAACTCACTTCCGCGTACTTGAACGTTTCCATGATATGACATTGATGGAATGTTCATTGGAAACAGGAAGAACGCATCAGATTCGTGTACATCTTCAGTACATTGGCTATCCAATTGTTGGAGATCCTAAATATTCACTTCGTAAGACTAGAACAGACACTCAGGGACAGATGCTTCATGCGTTTGAATTGACATTTGTTCATCCATCTACTCAAAAGACGATGACCTTGAATGCTCCGCTCCCTGAGTATTATGAAACGATATTAAAAGAACTCAGAGAGAAGGGGGATGTCAAGTGATCATTGATGTCAATAAGACAAGATTGATGCAGGTAGCTGGCTTTTTAATTAAGAATCACAGCTATCAGTTTGTCAGTGTTCAGCAAAGTGAGGATGAAATCTGGCTGGGCAATGCTTCAAATTCAGAATTTCCTGTAATTCGTTTGACTTATCAGAATTCAGGTGCACTTTATTTTGATCGTAATCGTGTGCTTCAGGTACACTCTGCAATCTGTCATGTTTTTAAGCGTGAGGGCATTCTTTTGCAGATATGTGTTAATGATGAACAGGAAATTGAAAATGATGAAGAAATTCGTATTACAGTAATGAATCGTGAATCAATGACTGGTTTTGATTTGAATCAGGCTTTTCCTGGAATTCAGCGTTCTTTAACACCATTTGATAATCCACAGGTTGAATATGCAATGATTTTAAAAGAGATTGAGCTTCATCAAAAGTCAAAATCTCAACAGAAGAAAAAACTGTTTTCATCGAAATGGCCGCTTGCTACAATTTCAATGATTGCGATTTGTGTACTTGTATTTCTTGGAGTCTTGTTTTTGAACAGGACTCATGAAGATACGATTTCTTGTGCAATTGCACTGGGGGCTTACTATAAAGCGTTTGTGGTCTTGAATGGTGATTACTGGCGTCTTATTACTTGTGGTTTTGTTCATACAGATTATTTTCATTTGTTGATGAACTGCATGTCGTTATTTAGTTTGGGGCGTTTTTGTGAACAAGTTTATGGACCTAAAAAGATGCTGATTATTCTGTTTACTTCTATCTTTGCAGGAAGCGCAATGATGCATCTGACAAATCCTAATATTGTTGGTTTAGGTATTTCAGCAGGAATCTATGGATTAACAGGGGCTTTTCTTGTATATTCTTATTCCAGAGGGTATTTCCGTCAACAGTTGTTCATGCGTCAGCTGTTGAATATTATCTTTATTAATGTCTTATTAAACTTTATGCCAGGTGTTGCTGTGAGTGCACATCTGGGAGGATTAGCATCTGGTTTATTGTGTGGACTTGTATTCTGTGATTTAAAAGTCAAAAATCTACAGCAGAATGCTGCTGTATGTCTAATTGTACTGCTGCTGTTTTCAGGGGTAAAAGTTACACTGGAAAAAGAATTAAAACCAATCTATCCAAAAACTGATTTAATGACAGCAGATATTTATCGTTCTTTTGGATGGAATCAATATGCCGATGATTTGCTGGCGAATACATTTAAGTATTATTTAGAATTTGAGGAGGTATCCGAATGAAACGCGAAAAAGTATTAAGCTGGGATGAATATTTTATGGGACTTGCCCATCTTTCAGCACTACGTTCAAAAGATCCAAGCACACAGGTTGGTGCATGCATTGTTGATGAAAACAACAAGGTAGTTTCCATTGGCTACAATGGACTTCCAATGGGATGCAGTGATGATGAATTCCCGTGGGGTAGAGAAGGTGGAATGCTGGAGTCTAAATATGCATTTGTTGTTCATGCTGAATTAAACGCAATTTTAAATTCTCCTCGTTCATTGCATGGATGTTCATTGTATGTTTCCTTGTTTCCTTGCAATGAATGTGCGAAAGCTATTATTCAGTCTGGTATTCGTCGTGTTATTTATGAATGTGACAAATATGCTGATACTGATAGTGTCATTGCTTCAAAGAAAATGCTTAGAAGTGCGGGTGTAGAACTCATTCAGCTTAATAAGAAGATTCATATTGAAGTAACAGTTGAAAATAATTAAAAAGATTCGTGGATTAACCACGAATCTTTTTCTTGCAGCGTTCAATAAATTGTTTAATGACATTTAGATGATAATCCTCTTGAATCATGCATTCAGGATGCCATTGTACGCCTAAAACTTTATCGTTTTGAATAGCTTCAATGATACCGTCTTCTGAAATGGCAACAATATCTAGAGTAGATCCTAATTGCTTGATTGCCTGATGATGGAAAGAATTACATAGATAGGTATCATTTTTCTTACCTAAAAAGCAGTCTTTTGTGATTGTTATTGAATGTGTGCCTACATGACGATGTTCAGATTGTGAATGAATCAGGTTTGTTTTGACTTGTGTAGGAATGTCTTGAATCAATGATCCGCCATAGTAGACATTTAACACTTGATGTCCTCTACAAATGCCTAAAACAGGCTTATCTCTTTCTAGAAAGGCTTTAATAAGTTTAAAGTCCATTTCATCAATATTTTCCTTAACTAAACCTGCAGTTTCATGCAATGGTTCATTAAAATACTTTGGATCAATATCTCCTCCACCTGTTACAATTAATCCATCACATAAATCTGCGATGTCATCATAATTGTGATCTGGAAGGGGAAGTACACCAAGATAAGTACCTCCTGCAGCAATAACAGCATCCATATAAGACTGCTGGAAGTAGTATCCTTGGGTATTGCGTATGATTGTATCTCGTGCAGTTAATGCAATTTTTGGTTTCATAGTTACTCCTATTTAATTTTTTCAGTGTTTTTGAAATGTAATTTAGCGGTTTTTTTGAGCGCGTCAAATCCATATTTCTCTACAAATTCCTTTGCGCTTTTATCAGCTTGTGCTCCACTGCCTTTATGAAATGTCATTTGATAATCCTGTTCCATTTTTTCCCATGTTTTTAAAAAGGCATATCTGGCAATCATGCTGGCACAGGCAACGGCTGGATATTTGGATTCTGCCTTTGTTTCAAAATGTAAACCTGTAATAACATGAGGTTCTGTACTCAAATAACGATAATACAAATGAGGAGGAGTAAATTGATCAATAACCTTTAGTTCAGGCAGTTGAACTTGTTTGCGAATTAAATTCAGGTAGGCTTGATTGTGGAGTTTTGCCTTGATTTGGTTCAGATTATTGTATGGTTGAATCTGATTGTATTTTTCAGGTTCTAGTATTAATAGTGAATAATCCAAGTATTTCATTAGTTCAGGAACTGTTTTTAAAATCTGTTCATCTGTAATTTGTTTTGAGTCATTTACAGAATAGTGTTCAATCATTTTCCAGCTTTCAGGAGTAATGACACAGGCACAGACACATACAGGACCAAAATAATCTCCTGTCCCAACTTCATCAGAACCTGCCTGATGGAAACTGTCTGTTACTTTCTGAAATGGGGACGCATAGATTTCTGCATCTTTGCCCTGAAATACAACTTTTCTTGATTCATAAGCTGTAATCACACAGTTTTCAACACGAAGCTGATATCTTGCATAAGCAGGTGCTTTCACTAATGAATCACTCCATGTATTTTTAAGCTGATCAATTTGCTGATCAGTAAGAGTTAATGTAATTGTAGCCACAGGAATTCTCCTTTCACATGCTATGATAACACAAGAATTGCAAAGAGGAGAAAAAAAATGTATGATAATACAATCAAAGGAGAGTGAAAATATGGAGTTAGCAATGATGATTACAATTGCGAATGCTGCTTTTGTAATTCTGATGATTGTTTTGATGATGATTGGATATAAAAATGGTTTGATTCTGTCTTTGATTAACTGTGTAGGGTGGATTGCGGCTTTTTTGGCAGCGTATATGTTTTCACCTGCTGCATCTCGTATTTTAACATTGTATCCACTTGCGCTTACGCCAATGAATGATACTGCATTTGGGCCTGTATTTCAGCAGATGTTCAACCAGCTGGTCTGGTTTGTATTGATTGCAGCATTTGTAAAGCTGGTATGTCTTTTTTTGAAACCAATTGCAAAAGTTTTCTGCAATGTTCCAGTACTAGGTTTTTTTAATAAAGTTGCTGGTGCTGCCTTTGGTATAGTGAACATGTGGATTTGGACAAGCATTATCTGTATGGTTCTACAGCTTCCTGCATTTGAGTGGGGGAAAGATGTAATTGATGGTTCATTGTTAAAAAGTGCTTCTTTAGTTACAGATATTATTACTGATCAGATCGATGTAAGTGCTGAAGATATTAATGAACTGATGATGATGGTTGAAAATATAAAAAATCTTGATGATGAGACAGTAAATGAAATTCGTGAAAAACTGGAAGAATTTGGAATAACACAAGCACAGATTGATAGAATGTTTGAGAATTTGGAGTAAAGTATGATTGAATATAATGCATTGGAATTTAAACAGATTAAGGATCAGGTGGCTGAATACTGTTCTTTTTCTCTTGGGAAAGAACTGATTAGAGAATTACATCCAGTGTTTGGCACATTGCATGCAACGACTGAAAATAGAAGAAGTAAAGATGCACTGACATGTTGTGTGAAATATGGTCCTATGCCTTTTTATGGGGTAAAAGATATTCGTATGGCATGTTCTGCTGCATTGAAGGATGGTACTTTAACGGCTCAGGAATTAATTTCATGCGCTGATCATTATCGTGGTGTATCCTCTGTACTTCATTATATGTCTAAAGCTGAATCTGGATTTGAAGCGATTCGTGAATTGACTTCATCACTTGTTTATCATGGGGAAGTTCAAAATAAGATAGATAGTTCTATTGGACCATATGGAGATATTTTAGATTCTGCCAGCCCAAAACTAAAGTCTATTCGTAAGCAAAGAATTCAGACTGAAGCAGAATTGAACAAAGAAGCACAGCGTTTTGTGTCTCAAAATTCTGCCAGACTACAAGATACTATCATTACAATGAGAAATGACAGAGTTGTAGTAATTGCCAAAATTTCAGAAAAAAATAGTTTTGGAGGCATTCAGTATGGAGAAAGTTCTTCAGGACAGTCTGCTTATGTAGAACCAGGCTGTTTGATTGAACTGAATAATAGACGTCAGTCGTTAGCATTTGCAGAACAGGAAGAAATTGAGCGTATTCTTTATGAATGTTCACAGGTTGTAAAAGTTCATGCCAATGAAATGCTTAGCAATTTAGAAACACTAGCGCTTTTGGATGCTTGTTTTGCAAAAGCAGAGTGGGGAAGAGCGCGTAATGGTGTGATTGCTGAATTGACTGAACAACGTGTCATTCGTATTCACCAGGGAAAACACCCTTTGATAGATCCTAAAAAGGTAGTTTCAAATAACTATCATTTAGGGCCTGATCAGAAAATGCTTTTGATTACCGGACCAAACACTGGAGGTAAAACTGTTTCATTAAAAATTATTGGTTTGTTTGTACTGATGAGCGTGTGCGGTATTCCTGTAACTGCAGATGAAGCAGAGCTGCCATTGATTGATGATTTATATGTGGATATTGGGGATGATCAGTCGATTACAGCATCTTTGTCAACCTTTTCTGCACATTTGTCTAAACTGAATGAAATTACACGAAAAGCTTCAAAGAAATCACTGGTTCTTTTGGATGAATTAGGTTCTGGTACAGATCCTAAGGAAGGTGAAGCTTTAGCTATAGCAGTTCTTGATGATTTGCGCTTTAAAGGCTGTATGACGATTGCGACAAGTCATTATGGTGGTATCAAAGTCTATGGTCGTAATCATGAAGAAGTTCTGTTAGCTTCTGTACAGTTTGATTTAAAAACAATGTCTCCAACTTTTAGATATATTGAAGGTATCTCTGGTCAATCCAATGCACTTTCGATTGCGCGTCGTTTTGGATTAAAAGATTCTATTTTAACTCATGCTGAACAGATTCTATCTTCCAGTAAATCTACGGAAGATGAACTGCTTGAAAAATTGGATCAGAAAATACAAGCAGTTTCTGTAGAACAGAATGAACTAGCATTGTTAAAAGAAGAACTGGAAGCTAAACAGCGTCAGTTAACTCATGAAATGAGTCTTCTTGATGCGAAACGTGAAACTATTATGGATGAAGCTCGTTCAAAGGCAAAAGAAATGCTGGAGGAAATTGAACTTCAGGCTGAGATATTCTTGGAAGAACTTAAAGAATCAAAAGAAGAAGTAAAACAGCATCAAATTAATCAGTTTCATCAAAAAATCAGAGATCTTAATCCTGTAGAACAGGAAGAAGAAATCGAACAGAATCATGAATTTGTGGTCAATGATTCTGTAATGATGAAAGGATCTTCACAAATAGGGACAATTTTATCCATCAGTGGAAACAATGTCACTATTTCTTTAGGAGGACTTCGTGTTCGTTCTAAATTAGATCAGCTTCGATATGTTGCAAAAGCACCAGAAAAGAAGAAAAAGACAGTTATTTCTGCACGAATTCCATTAAAAAAGACAACTTCTTTCTCTATGGAATGCAATTTGATAGGTCTTCATGTGTATGAAGCTATGGAAGTTATGGACAAATATCTTGATGATGCCCTTGTCCATCATATGAGTACGGTTCGTATTATTCATGGTGCAGGTACGGGTGCATTGCGTAATGCAGTTCATGAAAAACTTAGACGTAGAAAAGATGTATCGTTCCGATTAGGAGGACAAGGGGAAGGCGGCGTTGGTGCGACGGTTGTCACCTTTGTATCAAAATCATGAATGAAACATTAAAGTTAAAATTAAGCACTTTGCCAATGGAGCCAGGCTGTTATTTGATGAAAGATCAGCATGGTCAGATTATTTATGTTGGTAAGGCTAAAAAACTTAAAAATAGAGTGAATAGTTATTTCACGGGTGCACATAACTTTAAGACGACTAAACTGGTTTCACAGATAGTAGATTTTGATATTATTGTGACATCAAGTGAGAAAGAAGCTTTGCTTCTGGAAATTAATTTGATAAAGAAGCATCGTCCACGTTTTAATATTATGTTTATGGATGACAAGTCCTATCCATACATTAAAATTACTACTGAGAAGTATCCTACTTGTCAGGTTGTGCGTGAATTTAAGAAACAGAAGAATGCACGTTATTTTGGACCTTATCCAGATGCAACTGCTGCTTATCAGACACAAAAGCTTCTGAATCGACTTTATCCTTTAAGAAAATGTAAAGTGATGCCAAAAAAGGTATGTTTGTATTATCATATTGGCCAGTGTCTAGGGCCTTGTGAGTTTGATATACCTGAGGAAACATACAAAGAATTGCGTAATTCAATGATTCGTTTTCTTCAAGGCGATGTAAAGGATCTTTTAGAACAGCTAAAACAAGAAATGAATGAAGCATCAGACAATCTTGAATTTGAGAAAGCTCAGGAAAAATATGAACTGATTCAATCCATTCAACATATAGCTGACAGTCAAATCATGGATAAAGATGAAAGAATTGATCGAGATTACTTCAACTTTGCAGTACAGAATGGCTATATAGCAATTTTTGGCTTATTTGTACGAGGCGGGAAAGTTCTTGAGCGTGAACTAGTCATTGAAACGCTGGTTGATGATGCAGAAGAGACATTTATTTCTTTTGTGCTTCAATACTATATGAAAAATCCAACACCTAAGCAGATTTGTTTACCACAGGAATGTTCCATTGAATTATTATGTGAGCTTTTAGATTGTACAGTTACACAGCCTGTAAGAGGTCGTATGAAAAAGCTGGTAGATCTAGCGAAAGTCAATGCAGAGAATAATCTGCAGCGTCAGTTTGAAGTTCTTGAACAGAAATCGACATTTCATAAAAATGCTGTAGCACAGTTAAAAAATATGTTGAATCTGCAGGTTCTTGATCGCATTGAAGTTTTTGATATTTCACATACATCTGGATCATATACTGTTGCGGGTATGATTGTTTATGAAGATTTTCACTTTAAAAAGAGTGATTATCGACGTTATCGCTTATCTACAGGAAACAGTGATGTTGATTCAATGAAAGAAGTTCTTTATCGACGTTATTTCCGTGTGATAAAAGATCAGCTTCGGGCTCCTGATCTAATTGTGATGGATGGTGGATTAACTCAGGTGAATGCCTGCTTAGAAATATTAGAAATGCTTCATCTTGATATTCCAGTTGTAGGGCTTGTAAAAGATGATGCACATCAAACAGCGAATTTGTTGTCTCAGCAAGGTAAAATTATTGAAATGAATCGTCGTTCAGACTGTTTCTTTCTATTAACGCAGTTACAGGATGAAGTGCATCGTTATGCGATTACTTATCATAAATTATTAAGAGATAAGGCAATGACTGTATCTATACTTGATGAAATTGAAGGTGTTGGTCCTAAACGAAAGAAAGCATTATTAAAGCACTTCAAGAGTTTTAAACGTATTAATGAGGCAACAATACAGCAGTTATCTGAGATTGTTCCCATCACGGTTGCACAGGAGATATTCAAAACACTGCATCAGTCACAAGAAGACAATTCTTTCATAGAATAAAGTAGCTTGTGAAAGGATGCGGGAAATGAAGAAAATTCTGACAAAAAGAGAAACACAGATTTTTCGTGGTCTGGTAGCCAACAAAACAACTCAGGAAATTGCTAAAGAGCTCGGTATTAGTGATAAGACAGTTCGAAATCATATCTCTAATGTGATTTTAAAACTGGATGTTAAATGCCGTTCTCAAGCTATTCTAGAGCTTTTAAGATGTAAAGAAATTGAATTGTAAGTCCTTCATAGGACTTCTTTTCTTTTTTGCCTTGGTATTCAATCCAATTGAAGTGTGCTATAATACAAAATGAGGTGATTCCTTTGAAATCCAAAAGATTGTTGTTTGTCAGTGTCATTGCAGCAGTTGCACTGATTTGTATTGGCATTATGAATATTCGTTATGACCGTTTGTCTAGATATCCCTATCAGGATGCAGAAGCACGTGCTATTATTGAGAAGCATTTCTCAAATAAGGATATTGAATATTTGATTGAATATTCTATTGCCCCTAGTACATTTATTAAATATGTCACTTATGAAGGATTCAGTATTTATCATGCAGATGATTACAACTTTATTCGTGATAAAATCTGGTATTTAACAGATGAAGAAGTTGTTAATATTGTTGAACTTGGACGTGATGTAATGAGTATGGATCAGCTTGCAAACATGCTACTTAAATATGATTCTATTACTGTTTTTCACTATTTAAAGCATCGTGATGAATATGCAAAAGACTCAATTCTGATTGATAATCCGGATGAAATCATTGCATATGTTGATAATACACATACTGTGTCTACACGTATTTTATTTGAAAACGAACCATTAACTATGATTTCTTCAAGCAGTGAAAATGTAGTGATGGCAAAAACTGCTGTGGAACCTTTAAAAGCAATGTGTACTGCAATTGAAACAGAGCTTGGTAACAAGAAAACCTGTGGAGGACTAGTAGCAGATGCAGGATATATTGATTATGAAACTCAAAAAATGCTTTATCTAGATCTGGTTGAACAGTATGGTGACCAGGCATCATTTTATGGTGACTATCCTGGACATAGTGAGCATCAGCTTGGACTGGCAATAGATTTTTCGGTCAATGGATTTAAACAGGAGAATTTTGAAGATTCTGCACAATATAAATGGCTGAAAGAAAACGCACATCGTTTTGGATTTGTACAAAGTTATACTGTTGACAAGCAAGATCTTACTGAAAAAGCTGCGCGTCCTTGGCACTGGCGCTATGTAGGACACGAACTGGCAGCTGAAATGTATTTTAATTCTCTTTGTCTGAAGGAGACAATTTCATGGGAAGAATAGGTGTTCTTGATTCGGGTCTTGGCGGGATGGTTATGCTTCAGGCTTTAAGGAAACGATATCCTGAACAAGATTTTATCTTTCTTGCTGATCAGAAAAATTCACCCTATGGTTCACGCACAAACGAAGAACTGGTTGATATTGTGAATCGTAATATCGCATGGCTTAAGCAGCAGCAGGTGGATTCTATCTTCATGGCATGTAACACAATCAGCTGTCTAAATCCTGATAAAATTGATGATTCAGTTCCTATACAGAGAATTATTGAACCAACTTGCAGACAGATTGAAACAATCGATGTTAAAAGTGTAGTTGTTTGCGCGACTCCATTTACTTGTGCAACTCATGCCTATAAGTCAGTTTTAAACAAAATTTGTCCTGCATTGAAGATTGTTGAAGTGCCGCTTCCTTTTCTTTGCAGAGATATTGAAGAAATGAATGATTCTTCTATTGTTTTAGAAAAGCTTAGACATGCGTTGAAGGAAGTGTCTTCTTATGATGCAATGATATTAGGATGTACTCATTATCCTTTGGCAAGAGCTTTATTTGAACAGATATTTCCTGGCAGAATTCTTGATTCAAATGGTATCCAGCTACAATGCTTTTCCCAGGGTACTGGCATGATAGAATTCTATACAACCGATGATCCATCATACTTTGATTTGCAGTGTGAGCGTTTGTTTCATCTTAAAATTCAATCGAAAAAGGCAGGAATCTGATTCTGTCTTTTTTTTTATTTACTAGGAATGTTCTATCAGAACTGTGGTAGATAGTAGTTAAAAATATCTAATTCGCATAATAACGGAAACAGATTTCACAAAGAAAGACAAGTCTTAACTTGAATAATTTTATTGTGTATAATATGTTCGTATCAAGAAGAAGTATTAGACAGTTGAAGTAGTTTGTAGTAAAATTGAATGAATTCAATCAGCTAAATGCTTCTTCTTTTTGTTTCTAAGAAGGAGGATCATTTCATGAAAACTGTCACTCTGTCAAATCGTTCCTATTATCGTGAATTGAATGAAAAAAATGCATCAGCTATCAAAAATGATATCCTTCTATATAACCAAATGCTTCATAAAGCGTATAAATACTTGACTCTGAAGTATCAAGTGATACTATGGGATTTTGATTCTCTTCAGAAAGAAATGAAACGTCTGTATCATACCAATGATTATTTTCCT
>JAFULN010000039.1 GCA_017473335.1 Erysipelotrichaceae bacterium | reverse complement strand
TCCAGCAGAATCAAATTTACCTTTCCTTGTTTTCTGTCTTTTCTTTCCATCATATTAAACACCTGCTTTTCTTTACACCTCAATTATAACACTTTATTTGAGCCATAAAAAAAGACCATCGACTTTGTCGATAGTCTGAGACGCATCGCGTCTTTTTTTATAACAATATCTGATGATTAATCACCAAAACAAAGCGTAGTCCTAGATAATCTGCAGCTTTTCTGCAAAGCTGCATACGCTGTAGAAAAATTTCAAAATAATCCATGATTGGTGTAATTGATGTATCAATCTGCAGTGACAATGTCACTGTTTTTTCTTGTTCATTTAGTTTTAATGTACTGGATTCAACACTGTAGTTCACTCTGTCATGGATATCAAATGTACTGATGTCTGTATTACGAACTCTGCTTCGACGCACATCACTCTTATCTGAAAGAATAAGTGCAGCAGCAATTGGTGAAACACAGTTTGCAGTTGATTCATCATGATTTCCTATTGCCTGAATGATATCCGCAATCTCGTCTGGTTCAAGCCCAAAACGCTCCAAGATATTAAAAGCCATCAGTGCTCCGCTTTGTGCATGTTCAGAGCGATTCACAATATTTCCAATATCATGAAGGTAGGAAGCAATCGCGCAAAGTTCACAGGTATGTGCATCATAGCCTAACTTTTCTAATAAATTTACTGCAAATTGACTTACACGATTCACATGCGCAAAACTATGCTCAGTAAATCCAAGTGCCCCTAAGCTTTCATCCGCTTTGACAATATATGTTTTGATCGTACGATCATTTTTAATTCGTTCAAATATTTTCATGAATCCTCCTAAAGACCGTTGTGTTCACTCACTTTTTTAGATGCCCACCAAAGAATCAAAAGTATTCCTCCTGCAAGAATCAGATACATTGGATCATTGAGTGCAGAAGCAACTGAATTTCCAAAAAAAGCCAGAAGTATCATCATTATAGATTTGGCTGAAATTAATACTTTTAAAAATTTTAATTCATCATAATCAGACAATCCAAACGCAAGATTTACAAAAACAGAAGGAGTAAATGGCATCATCGCTATCACAAATAAAGCTTTGCCATTGATGCTGCCTACCCATCTAAGGGCTTTGATAAATGTTGGTTTTCGTGAAATCCAATTCTGCAGATACTTTTTAACAATTCTTCGAAAAAACAGAAAGACAATCGTACAGCCAATGGATGTACCTATCCAGCTGTAAAGAAATCCTAAAACAGCACCATGAGCAGTTACATTAAAAGTCACAATCACTACAAGGGGAAGTGCAGGAATCAGTGATTCAACACAAGTAAGAAGAATTGGTGCAACAGGGCCAAAATCTTTAAAAACTTCCAGAACTCCAATCCAGAACTCAACAGAAGTCAATAGTGCAGCCCATTGCTTCAGCAGCTCTATCATGCAAGTCTCCCAATCACGAAATATTTTTCTCCTGGTGTATTTACATCTTGGTCAAAATCCACCAGTACCTCTGTTTTAAATCCTTCTTTTTGTAACAAAGACAATAGATCGTTTAAATCAAAGACATGCTGCACATGGAATTCCTGCATCACTTTTCCATCTTTCCAAAATGCGAAATGATGATGAATTTCATCTTCCTGAGTAACAATGGTCCACTGGTATGGTACATCATCAATCATTCCTTCTTCAATAAATTCTTCGTTAAATTCCTGTAAACGTTCAGGTGTGTGCATATCAAAAATAAAGATACCCTCTTCTTTAAGGTGCTTTTTCACGGATTGAAACATAGATTGAACTTCATTTAAATTCGCAAGATAATTGATGCTGTCACAATAACACAAAACTGCATCAAAACGCTTGTTCAAATCAAAAGAAATCATATTTAAAGGCTGAAACTGAAGATTCTCAGCCATGTTTTTCTCTTTCGCCTTCATCAGCATATCTTCAGATAAATCCGTCGCTAAAACGCTGTATCCGCGTCTAGCAAGCTCACAAGAAATCTCCGCACTGCCGCAGGCAAGCTCAAGAATTGTATTTCTATGTTTACCTAACACAGACTCACTTAAATCTGCCCAGCGCATTGTCGCCTCTTCATCTTTGACCAAATCATCATAATAATCTGCTAAATCATGATAAATCATCATTTCACCTCAACTCTAGGCAAATCATTCCACAATTTTTCCAGCTGATACACATCTCTTTCCTCACCCACAAAAATATGTACCACTACTTCGTAACAATCCAAAAGAAGCCATCTACTTTGATCATTGCCTTCAACTGTACGAATTGGATATCCATGTTTCTCTACTTCTTCTTCCACATACATCAAAACAGCATGAGCTAGTCTTTGATTAGAAACAGAAGCAATCACACTGTAATCATACAGTGGACTAGTCACAGAAAAGTCGAGAACTTCAATACGAGATGCATGATGTTCATCCAATGTTTTCACAATCAGGTTCAATAAATCACTCATCACGTGCCGCCTTTCTTTTCTGATAATTGATTTGTATTAATTCCATTGCAGCTGACAAATCTTTTTCAGCTGTTTTAATCTCTTCTGTAATATCATGTTTGCGTTTAGGATTTGATTTATCCGCTACATAAATAATCTTATCCAAAGTACCTTTACCATCCCCTAAGACATGATGATATACTGCAGAACATATTTCTTTGTCATAAATTCCCATGCGCTTGAGTTTTTCATATGCAAGCCATCCATGCCATACAGGTTCTGGCATATCCATGTATTCTGGAAAACAGACACTCATCCACTGTTTCATCTGCTGCTTATCCATTTCCTTGCATACATCATGCATCATAGAGGCAATATATGCTTTCATAACATCTACATGATGAACTCTTGCTAAATGCATTGCAGTTTCAGCAACAGCTACAGAATGTTCATAACGATACTTTGAAACATGATGTCTTAAAATCTCATCAAAATACAATCCCTCTTCAAGTACAATGTGTAAAACACCTTTACTGATCCACTGAAATTCACCCTGACGCACTTTCGTACTGGATGCAGGACAATTAAAATCTTTTATCCAGATAAAATCATCATTATGAGATGAATCACTGTCAGCACGTTCAAACACAATAAAACGAATCAATGATTTCAGCTCATCAATATCTTTCCATTTATCCAGCTGAACTGCCTGATCTTCACCAATTATCCAGTAAAAATCATGTTCAGGATATCTTTTCTTCAGTTCTTTGACCGTAGTGATTGTATAAGATGGTACTGGAAGTTCACTTTCCAAAGTACTGCATCTCATCTTGCGATAGGGCTTGATGGCACTTAATACCATTTTGCATCGAATTTCATAGTCAGAAACCACTCGATCTTTTAATGGGTTACGTCCTGCAGGCATAAACCAGACTTCATCTGCAAGCTTGCGCTGAAGAACTTGTTTTGCCATCTGAAGATGACCTTCATGTATCGGATCAAAACTTCCTCCTAAAACGGCTATTTTCATGGCAGTACAATAACCTTTTTCTTGCTTGGTCGATACAGCAGAACAACTCTGCCAATAATCTGTACAATTTCTGCATTCGTATGTCCTGCAATATCCAGTGCAACTTCACGCACACTTTGCGGACATGTCTTTAGCACACTCACTTTTAGAAGTTCATGAGCTTCCAATGAATCTGAAATTGTGTTGTATAAATTGTAGGTGCAGCCTTCCTTCCCTACCTGAAACAGCGCTCTTTCAGTATTTGCCATAGAGCGCAGAAAGCTTTTCTGTTTGCCTGTCAGCATTAAATCATCGCCTTTCTAGATACAATCTGAGTCTTTTGAGGCCCCCAGACTGATATTTTCTTAATATTTCCACTGAAGCAGATCCATCCAAGACCCGCTACTGCAATATCCATTTTCTTTCCCTTCATTGAAAATGTATTCTTTTTCATATTCTGAAAACTGCAGTGAAGTGAAGGTGACAGCAGTTTTCCCTGATGACGCTCCCACAAAGCATCTGCCTTCTGTAAAGCGCCACGATGCAGATTCAATTCACTGCTGCAGTAAAATACCACAGAAGCATTTGAATCGCATTCTACATCCACACGACAAAGTCCCCCAATCGCAAAACTTTGATCCTCATAAATCTGATACACAGAAGGTCGTACAGGTTTTTGAGGTACAATGTGCTTCAAGTCTGTTTCATCCACTTCCAAAAGCAAAGATGATTCATTTCTTAGACCTGGAGCATCATAGATTTTAAAATCTTCAAAATCCAGTGCATGCAGTTCAAGTGTCGTCCCAGGATAACGTGATACTGTTAAAATTGACTGTTTGAACAGTGAATTAATCACAGTTGATTTCCCTGCATTCGCTTTTCCCATCATAATGACATCACGTCCTTTACGATATGTACGAATCGCTTTCAGTATTTCTTCATCCTGTTCATATTTTCCAAGCCCAGTTGTAACAAGTCCAACATACTTGATTCCTTCTTCTTTTAAACGCATCTTCAAGAAACGTTCAAATTTGTCCTGAGCCAATGTTTCTGGAAGTAAATCTCGCTTTGTTGCTACAATCAGTACATCCTGATGAAAGAAATGACGATTCAGCTGATTTAATAATGAAGCTTCAAAGTCAAAACAATCCGCAACCCATACAATCAGTGCATCCATTGATCCAACCTGTTTCATCAGCTTTTCTTCATCAATTCCCTGAACACGGCTCAAAGACTGATCTCCATAATGCGTTAAACGGAAACATCTTTGACAGTAATCAGCCTCTTTTTTAGGAGAATAACCCAGCTGATCAGGATGTTCAAACTGCATCAGTGTTCCACATCCCTTACAATATTTCTCCATAATATTCTCCCCTTTTCAGTTTACCTTGTTTTTTTAATACAGCATATACGATATTTTCTACAAGGCGTGTTATTCTCGTATAGATAATATCTTTGGTATACAACGGAGCACACAGCACAGTGTAAAAATGCATGCGCTTGCCTCCTAGAATGTCAGTCAAAAGCTGATCTCCTATCACTGCAACTTCACCTGCATGAAATCCTGTATCCCTTAAAATACGCTTGTATTGACGCTTTAATGGCTTTAATGAGCTATAGTAATATTTTGCTCCACACTTATCCGCAAATCCGCTGACACGCTTTTGTGTATTATTAGAAATCAGAAACAACTCCATTCCTGCATCTTCTGCACATTTCATAAAAGCTCTTGCATTGTGATCAGGATGCGGATCATCATGAGCGACTAATGTATTATCAATGTCGCAAAGAATCAGTTTAATTCCCTTGTTTTTTAATGCCTGTAAATCAATATGAAATACATTTTCAGCATAAGTATCCGGAAGAAAGAACTTTTCCAGCAAAACTATCACTCCAAACTCTTCCTTATTATACCAAAATTCCACAGAAACATAACCCCTTGTTTCATAAACACCAGTACAATTTCATAGGATATCTCAGGTGATAAAAATGATGAGTGAACTATTTTCAATCTTCATGAACTGGATTCCTTTTTTATGCGGTTATGTACATTCTTCTGTATTCCCTCTGCCTTTGTCTTCATCAGAAGAAAAAGAATGCCTTATTAAAATGAAACAAGGAGATATCAAAGCAAGAAATAAACTGATTGAACATAATCTAAGACTTGTTGCCCATCTTGTAAAAAAGTATGACGCAAAAGAAGATACGGAAGATCTTATCAGTATTGGAACAATTGGTCTTATTAAAGGCATTGACAGTTTTGATATGGACAAAGGCTTAAAACTGACCACTTATATCAGCAAATGCATTGAAAATGAAATCCTGATGTCCTTCCGCAAACAAAAACATCAGCCAACCGTTTCTTTGGATGATCCTATAGGAACAGATAAAGATGGAAACATGATTCATCTTTATGAAATCATTCAGGATCAAAACCAAATCAATGTCGTGGATAAAATGACAACACAGGCTCAAATCACAGAACTAATGAATTACCTAGAGCAGCTATCTCCTATTGAAAAAGAAATCTTATCTAGACGCTATGGACTGGATGGAAACCCTGCCCAAACACAAAAAGAAATTGCGAAGTCACATCACATTTCTCGCTCTTATGTATCCCGAATTGAAAAACGTGCCTTTATAAAACTTTTGAAATTCTTCCAACAGTCATGATTTTATGATACAGTTGTGTTGGAGGAATTCATCATGAATATTAAATGTCTCATTTTTGACTGTGATGGACTCATGTTCAACACAGAATACTATTCACGTCAAAACTGGCTTCGTATTGGTAAAAAGTATAATTTAGAAATGGATGAATGGATGTTTGAACAGATTACCGGAGCAGGTCCAACTCATTTCCAATGGGTGATGGATCAGCGCCCTCTTGTAAAGGAACATCTGGCAGAAATTCGAGCTAACCGCAATCCAACCATCGCTAAAGCCATTGAAGAACTTGGCAACATCAACAAAAAGGGCCTTGTAGAACTGTTAACTTACTTAAAAGAATCAGCTCAGTACAAAGTCTGCATTGCCTCAAGTTCACCACAAGAATATGTAAAATGGCTTATAGGCACTATTGGATATGACTATCCTTTTGATGTCATCATGGGTGGAAACATGGTAAAAAACGCAAAACCAGACCCAGAAATCTTCTTAAAAGCTGCTGAGCTGGCAGGTATACAGCCAGAACACTGTTTAGTACTTGAAGATTCAAAGCTTGGTCATCAAGCCGCCAAAAGTGCTGGCATGCATAGAATGTTTATCAAAGACCTGGTAGAACCTGATGATGAATTCAAAGCACTGATTGAATTTAAAAAGAATGATCTTAGTGAAGTTATTGATTTTCTTAAGAAATATGAATAAAAGCGGACATGTCCGCTTTTGTTATTCTGTTCTAAGTGCTGTTACAGGATCTTTTTTCGCTGCCTGTGAAGAAGGAATCAATCCGCCAATCAATGTCAATACAACACTTAAGATGACCAATATAATTGATGCATCTAAAGGAAGAACGGCATTGATACTCATGTTTCCAGATACATTATGAATCACTGCATTAATTGGAGGAATCAGAGCTAAAGTTACCCCTATTCCTAAAAGTCCCGCAAACAATCCAATGATGAATGTTTCAGCGTTAAAGATAGATGAAATATTGCGTTTAGAAGCTCCAATTGCGCGTAATACACCAATTTCCTTAGTTCTTTCAAGCACTGAAATATACGTAATAATACCAATCATAATTGATGAAACAACTAGCGAGATGCTGACAAAGGCAATCAGCACATAACTCACTGAATCCACAATCGTTTTCACAGACGACATTAACAGACCTGTTAAATCTGTATATTTGATAACTTTATTTTCATCCACTAATTCCATTTCATCGTTATATGCATTCAAAAAGTCCATAAACAGTTCTTTTGAATCAAAATCCACAAAATAGAATGAAATCGATGTTGGTTTCTCTAAATCCTGATATCCAAGATTCATCAGATTTGTATCTGCATTCTTTTCAACACCTGATGCACTTAGCGTTTGCATCAGACGCATCAGTTCTTCTTCGCTTAAATCAAACTGGAAAGCTCCCGCAATTTTGTTAGGATCCACCTGGAATGCATTCGCCATGGATTCCATCAGTTTTCCCATCAGTTCGCCAACCTTGCTCATAATTGTCATTTGCATCTGAGATTCAACGATAGTAATCGCAACTTTCTGAGTACCTCCGCTTAACTCTAGAATTCCAGTATACAAAGAAGTCAAAGGATCTGCCATCGAAGAAGTCAAAGTAAGTTCAGGATCCTGTGAACCCGAAGAATCCAATCCAAACATCATTTCAAAGAAACCATTGATAAATCCTTCATAAATCATTGTGAAGGCCTCAACAGGAAGCAGATACTCTATAGACAATTCTTGAATTGTCTTTTGAACTGCTTCTGTTTTCATATATTCACTTACCAGTGACGCACTTTCACTCTTTTTAACAACTAGACTCTTTGTAGAAGAAGTTTCCTGATTCTTAAGAGCTTCTAAAAGTGAATCAATGACCTCCTGATTGATTTGAATCTGTGGATAATTATTCTGTAAGTATGCAAGCATCTGATTAACCATCTCAACTGCAGCATCTGCATCAGGAAGAATACCAGAATCTTCTGTTCCTTTTTGGTCGATCAATGAAGATAAGAAATCACTCATCAATGTTTTCATAACAGTATTCAACGCAATTTCAGCTTCGCTTGTATCAGCAGTAATCGCTTCGCCTATTTCAGTCATGTAATCCTGAGTCATTTTCATAATCTGATCTTCAGAAATATTTGTTCCAAATGCACTTTCCAGCATCTTTGTATCAATTGAAATCAAATCCTGAAAATCCAGTCCTGATTCAGAGCTGTCATCATCGAAGCGTTTTCCACTGAACACATCAACTTCACGATTTGCCATCTGCTTCTGAACGATTTCAGATTCTTCTGCCCGGGAAATGACAATTTTCGTCAATTCATGCAGATATCCAATACCAGGTGTTAAACTTGAAGAAGTGGAATCTTCAGAAGGATATACAATACCCACAATCTTTAAAGTTTCTGCTTCATCATAAACTTTTTTCATAAACTGCTGATCAGCAGTCATGCTTTCATAGATATCATATTTTTCATTATATTGGTATGTATCCGTTGCATCAACCAGTTTATATTCAAGATTCATCAGCTGTTCATATGTAAACTGCATCGGATCATTTGTACTTTCAACCTGTTCTTTCGCCATGAGCTTTGTGATCATATCCTTTAGCTCATCAGCATCCCTTAATCCTAAACTGTATACCATCATATCTGAAATTGATGAAGGATCTGAAAGAACTAAAATCATTTCATTGTATTTCTCTGGCCATCTTCCAGCTAAGACATCATACTGTGACTTTAACGTCTCCATATCATCCAGCATCTCATTAAACACTGAACTTGACCCCATTGAAGACATGGATGACATCGTTGTCATCATCGAACCATCTGCACCACTGATAGAAGACATGAGTGTACTTGGATTTACCTGTATCACTTGATCTTCAAACTTTGTAAAAATCTGTGGTGAAACACTATAGGAATATTCCAAAATAGATACATATTCATCAACAACATCCTGATGTTCTTCAAGATGACTTTTGAGTGATTTTAAATCATTGGTACCAATTGAAGAAAACATTGAACTTACTACCTGTTGTTCATATACAACACCTTCTTCATCTTTGTCATCTTCCTGAACCATAGCTAAAAGCATGCTGGTAGCATCTCCCGTTTCAGAAGTAATCGTCAAAGGATAAGAAGTCAATGTATCTTCCTGAATCTTGTCGATATAATTCTGAAATCCCGTAGACAATGCCAAAATCAAAGATATCCCAATAATACCAATAGATCCAGCAAAAGCAGTTAATATCGTACGTCCCTTTTTTGTCATTAAATTGTTGGCACTCAAAGAGAACGCTGTTAAAAATGACATGGATGATTTACCAAGATTTTTATGCACAGGAGGTTCACTGTTTTCTTCAGGTACAAATGGATCTGTATCTGATGTAATCACTCCATCTTTTAAACGAACAATACGTGTCGCATATTCTTCCGCAAGTTCTGGATTGTGCGTTACCATCACAACCAGACGATCCTGCGCAACTTCTTTTAATAGTTCCATCACCTGAACACTTGTTGTACTGTCCAGTGCCCCTGTTGGCTCATCTGCCAACAAAATATCAGGATCATTGACTAAAGCACGTGCTATAGCTACACGCTGCATTTGTCCGCCCGAAAGCTGATTTGGACGCTTGCGAATATGTTCAGCTAATCCTACTTTTTCAAGAGCTTCTTTTGCACGCTGACGTCGCTGTTTTTTAGATACACCCGAGATAGTTAGTGCAAGTTCAACGTTGGCTAAGATACTCTGGTGAGGAATAAGATTATAACTCTGAAAAACAAATCCAATAGTATGATTGCGATAAGAATCCCAGTCTCGATCTTTATAGTTTTTCGTTGAGATGCTATTGATAATCAAATCTCCGCTGTCATAGCGATCTAATCCACCAATGATATTTAAAAGCGTTGTTTTTCCTGAACCAGAAGGCCCTAAAATCGCCACAAACTCATTATCACGCAGATTTAAAGAAACTTTATTTAAAGCCTGCTGTGTCAAGGATGCGGTTTTATACTGTTTTGATATTTGTTTGATTTGAAGCATGGTTGTGTTCCTTTCTGTGTCCCCAGAAAAAGTATATTCTATTCCAGTGATTATTTTATCATATTCTGTAGTCATTAACAGTGACACCTACATATTTTTGTATAACTCTTAAAAAAAATGATTGTTTTTTAAAGAAAAGAATCTGTTGTTTAAACAACAGATTCTTTCAACTACTAGTCTTCATCATCAAATAATGTAAAAATTTCATAATCCCCGTGAGGCTCTTCATCTTCAAAATCCATGAGTGTGATGTGATTGTCAGGATCATCTTCCAAAACAACAAATGTAGTTGCAGGTTCATCATCCTCTTCCAGATTCAATTCTTTCTGAATCTTCTTTTCATGCTTAGGCAGCATTTCATCATTTAGAACTTCTGTTTCAGATTCATTGGATGATTCTTCAACAGCTTTCAACTCTTTTACATTTTCAGGAATATCCACAATTTTTACTTCTTCAATACCACGAGTGTAGAAGAAATTCTTTGTGAAACTGATTGGATTTGAGAACGTTGCATCTTTAGCCATCAGTGAAATATCCTTCATCGTCAATACATGAATCTTTTCATCTGCCATAACAAACTGATCATAGAGCGTACCTGAAATCACTTCCATAATCTCATACGGATGTGTCTTCAGTTTCTTAACTAAAAGTTCACCCTTTACAGGACGATTCGTCAAAGGCAAATCATTTGCTTTTAAGCGCTTCATTGATCCTTTTGAACTCATCAGAATGACATCCGTAGTTTCTTTAGAGAGAATGCATGCACTTGCCAAATCATCCCCCTTAGATAAATTGATTGCCTTAACACCTTGTGATTTCACAGAAGTCGAAGGAATCAAAGACACTGGATAACGGCTTGAATATCCGCTCTTTGTTACCAAAAGCACATCATCTTGTTCATAGGCAACAAAAGCCTTCAAAAGCTCATCATCCTTCTTTAGCTTCATGGCAGTCATAATACGGCTGTTACGAGTTACATTCCATTCCTTCAAAGGTGTCTTTTTAATTGATCCACTCTTTGAAATTGTAATGATCCATGCATAGGAATCAAAATTCTTCACAACCAACGCACTTACAATCTTATCTTCTGCTGAACACTTAATCACTTTGTTCATGTGTGAGCCAATGTCTTTCCACTTTGCTTCATCACTTTGATAAACTGGTAAAACTCCATAGTTGCCAAGCTTAGTAAATATCAGCAATGTATCTAATGTATCACACTCTACTGTACCAATTAGCTGGTCAGATTCTTTAATTCCAGTTGCATAAGGATCACTAGAAGCAAAAGAACGAAGAGACACACGTTTAATGTAACCATCTTTGGATACTGTCACTCTAACACGTTCATTAGGAATCATGCTGAGTTTATCAATCACAATTTCTTCAATTTCATCTTGAATCTGTGTTTTTCTCGGTGTACCAAATTCTTTTTTAATTTCTTTCATTTCCTGTATAAGAACACTGGAAAGTACAGAATCTGATCCAAGAATCGTTTTCAGCTTTTCCATCTCTGCAACAAGTTCTGCATACTCTTTTTTCAGCTGAACAACATCTGTATTGGTTAAACGATACAGACGCAATACAACAATAGCTTCAGCCTGTTCTTCTGTAAAACCAAATCGTTCACATAGATTTACTTTTGCATCTGCTTTATCTTTAGAAGAACGGATGACTTGAATCACTTCATCCAGAATGCTGACAGCTTTCATCAGACCTTCTAAAATATGACAGCGTTTTTTCATCTTTTCATAAAGATAACGTGAACGCTTTAAAACAACTTCTTTTCTAAAGTCAATAAATGCATCCAGCATGTTCATTAATGACATCTGAACAGGACGCTGATTGATGATACCAACATTGTTGTAGTTATAGGATATCTGTAAATCTGTATTCTTATAGAAATAATTCAGCACAAACTGTGCATCGATATCCTTTTTGACATCAACGACAATCTTTAATCCATTTCTATCTGATTCATCGCGAACATCCATAATCCCTTCAATATCTTTGTTCAGACGAATATCATCCATCTTTTTGACAAGCTGACATTTTACTACTTCATATGGAATTTCTGTAATCACAATCTGCTTGCAGGTTTTACTTTCTACGATTTCTGTCTTTGCGCGTACAATGACCTTACCTTTGCCTGTGCGATAAGCATCCATCAGTCCTTCTTTCCCCATGACAATACCGCCAGTAGGAAAATCTGGTCCCTTCAACAATCCCATTAATGTTTCCAGTGAACAGTTTGGATGAGAAATGCGATGGATGCATGCATCAACAACTTCACCTAAGTTATGAGGGGCCATGTTGGTCGCATATCCTGCCGCAATCCCCGTGCAGCCATTCACCAGCAGCATTGGAAAACGTGCTGGAAGAACTGTTGGTTCCATTTCAGTATCATCAAAGTTAGGAGCCAAAAGAACTGTTTCTTTATCTAAATCTTCGCACATTGTGCTTGAAATCTTTGATAAGCGAGCCTCTGTATATCGCATCGCAGCTGCAGGGTCATCGTCGATAGAACCATTATTTCCATGCATATCAATCAATGGAAAACGAATCTTCCAGTCTTGAGACATACGCACCATAGCATCATAAACTGATGAATCACCATGTGGATGATAATTACCAATGACTAAACCTACTGTTTTCGCAGACTTACGATGTGCCTTATCATATGTATTTCCATCATGATACATCGCATATAAAATACGTCGCTGAACCGGCTTTAAACCATCACGCGCATCAGGAAGCGCACGTTCCTGAATGATATATTTGGAGTAGCGTCCAAATCGATCAGACATGATTTCTTCCAGCGTTAATGGAATATAGGCAGGTGTTTTTGTTTCAATGATTTCTTTTTTCTTTGCCATACTTATCCCACCTTAAACTCATCTTCCAATGTGAATGCTACATTTTCTTCAATCCACTCACGTCTGAGATTTGCCTTATCTCCCATTAACACAGATACTCTGCGTTCTGCCATCATGCCATCTTCAATGGTCACCTGAATCAATGTACGTGTTGCAGGATCCATTGTCGTTTCCCAAAGCTGAGAAGCATTCATTTCCCCTAAACCTTTATAACGCTGAATTTCAATTTTTCCTAGCTGAGCACGCAGCGCATTCAATTCTTCATCATCATACGCATAGTGTACTTCTTTGCCTTTAGATACTTTATACAAAGGAGGAAGCGCAATATAGACCATTCCTGCTTCAACAAGTTCTCGCATGTAACGATAGAAGAATGTCAACAAAAGCACCTGAATATGAGCACCATCTGTATCTGCATCGGTCATGATAATGACTTTTCCATAATTTGAATCAGCAGGATCAAAGCTAGCTCCCACTCCTGCCCCTAAGGCATGAATGATGGTATTGAGTTCTTCATTCTTTTCAATATCTGCCATTGAAGCTTTTTCAGTATTTAACACTTTACCTCTCAATGGCAAAATTGCCTGATATTTGGAATCTCTTCCCTGTTTTGCAGAACCTCCGGCAGAATCCCCTTCCACCAAAAACAGTTCTTTCTTCAGTGAATCCTTTGACTGTGCAGGCGCCAGTTTTCCTGAGAGCACCTTTTCACTCTTGCCTGTCTTTTTCCCTTTACGTGCTTCTTCACGCGCCTTGCGAGCTGCCTCACGCGCCTGAGATGCCTTCTGCATCTTCTTAATCAGCTTTGTTGTTAAATCTCGGTTTTCTTCCAAAAAGAAACTTAATTTCTCACTCACAAAGCTTTCTACTGCAGTTTTCGCTTCCGTTGTTCCCAGCTTCCCTTTCGTTTGTCCTTCAAACTGAAGCAAATGCTCTGGAATACTTACAGATACAATCGAAGTTAATCCTTCACGAACATCATTTCCTTCAAAATTCTTATCTTTCTCTTTTAAGATATTTAATTTACGACCCGCATCATTAAAGCACTTTGTAAAAGCTGTCTTAAATCCCACTTCATGCGTACCGCCATCTTTAGTACGAACCAGATTTACAAAAGAATATGTATTTTCCTGATAATCATCAGTATACTGAAAAGCGCAGCGAATCTCAATTTCACCTGTTTTCCCTTTAAAGGCAACAGGTGCATGCAAAACATCTCGATCTTCATGAAGATAATTCAAAAATTCAGTCAATCCTTCTTCATAATGAAAGACTTCTTTCTTGTTTATTCTTTCATCAACTACAACCATTGTAATACCTTCTAGTAAGAACGCACTTTCTCGTGCTCTTTCTAATACCTGTGATAAATTAAAGTCAGTTGTAGAGAAAATACTTTTATCCGGCATGAAAATAACACGGCTTCCAGTCTTTGCAGCTTTACCCACAACACTTAGCTTACTAACCTTTGATCCACCTTTTTCAAACTTCATCTCATAAAGATTACCATCTTTTGCCACCTGTACAACAAGCCAGCTGGAAAGAGCATTCACCACCGAGGCACCTACACCATGCAGACCACCTGATGTCTTATAGCCTCCTTCAGATGTAAACTTACCTCCTGCATGCAGTACTGTAAAAATCACTTCCAAAGCACTTTTTCCAGACGCATGTTTACCTACCGGCATTCCTCGTCCTTCATCTTCTACCATGCATGATCCATCTTTTTTCAGTGTAATCGTAATTTTATTTCCATATCCATTAAGCGCTTCATCAATTGCGTTATCGACAATTTCCCAAATCAGATGATGCAGACCCCTGCCATCTGTAGAGCCAATGTACATTCCTGGTCTTTTTCTAACAGCTTCCAATCCCTCTAAGATTTGTATGCTGTCAGCTTCATAATTCTTATTTGCCATAAAGAAAGTCAAAACCCCTTTCTCATTTTTAACTGTATTATTATACACTATAAATCTTCCTTTTGGAATTCGATTTTTTTGATTCAAATGATGGTTTGTGAAACCAATGTTCACACGTTTTTTTCTACACGAACATCTGTTTTTATGCTAAAATGAAAATCACTAAGAGGAGAAATATTTATGGAAATAGTAATCTTGATATTAGCCTATCTGTTTGGCTCTATTCCATGGGCTTTAGTCATCGGAAAGACGTTCTATAAAACAGATATTCGAAAACATGGATCAGGAAATTTAGGCGGTTCCAATGCAGGAAGAGTTCTAGGCAAAAAAGCTGGTGTTGCAGTCATTGCATTAGACGCATTAAAAGGACTCATTAGTGTAGCTTTAGCAAAAAATCTCAATATGAGTGATACGATTTGTGTATTAGCTGGTCTTCTTTGCTGCGTAGGTCATTGTTTCCCAGTTTTTGCAGGATTTAAAGGTGGAAAAGCTGTCGCAACCACTGTTGGATTTGTCATTGGAATCAGTGTTCTGATTGCTCATGAGTTTGTTGGAATGTGTGTACTTCCAATCGCATCTTTCTTTATCATCCTTAAACTCACAAAATATGTTTCACTCTCCAGCATGTGTGCTATTGGTCTTGCTGCAGTTTGTGCATTCATCTTCCAGAACAATCTGGTCATCAGTCTTTCTATTACTGTTCTTTGGCTGTTTGTCTGCTATCGTCATAAAGCCAATATCGTTCGTTTAAAAGAAGGTACAGAATCAAAAATTACGTGGATGTAATCTTACATCCACGTTCAGATTGTTGACAAATAAGTGCTTATCATTGATGGTAGGCACTTTTTCAATGATTTGCAGCGGAAAAGAATGATATTTTTATACTGAAACCACAAAAAAGAATGACATGAAGCTTTATTTACAGCTCCATATTGCCATT
>JAFULN010000020.1 GCA_017473335.1 Erysipelotrichaceae bacterium | reverse complement strand
TGGTCACATGGTTAAGCATGGTTCTTCTTATCTGCGATATGTGCTTCTTAATGCAGCTCAGATGTTGATTGTTCATAATGAAACTTTTTATGAGTATTATCATAAGAAGCGTACTGAAGGTAAACATCATCGTGTTGCCTTGTCACATGTTGCCAAGAAGTTGGTGCGCATCATTTTCTATCTTGAAAAAAATAATACTGATTTTGATTCTGACAAATTAAGGTAGCGTTTGTCATAATCACTTTTTTCAAAGAGAGTCATTCATTTGACTCTTTTCGTCATGGATTTCTCTATTTAACAAAATTTCTCTTGATTTTTAATAGTTAATCTCCGTATATAGATAAAAGAAGCTGTTTCCAGCTTCTTAGTTAGATCCAGTATCTTCTGCATCCTCATCTGTACTTCCTTCAGAAGGCAAATAGAAAATCTGTTCCCCTTCTTTAGAAAGCATGTAGTTACCACGTGCATAAGACTGCACATAGTTTGGATCCTGAAGTTTTTCCTGTTGAGAAGTCAGCTGTTCATTTTCAGCTTGAATCGTTTCTAGACGCTGCTTGACATCATCCAGCTGATTCTTCAGTTCCATGGTATTCATTACTTCACGAGCTACCCCGTAAATCATGAAACAGGATACCGCAATCACAACAAAACTAATTGCTCTTACAACAGGCCCTTTGACCTTTCTTCGTTTTGTCTTTTTTGTTGGAGCTTGTGCCAAACAAAGCCCTCCTTTTCTTCTTCCGCATATTTATTATACAGAAGAAACGTGAAAAGACAAGTGAAAATGTGGTGAAGAATAGAGTGATAGGTTTAGTCAAAGGACGTAAAGTATTAAAATAGAACTTGATGTAGATAAAAAAACCAATTCCAAAGAAACATAAACAATAAAACTGTGTACATCCTCCATTAAGACAATATAGACCATAATAAAAACTTAAAGTACAAAGTGTTACCCATATAAAATCAATGAGATGACGTACTGTTTGTGTTTTGATGTGCTGTTTAACTGCATGTTCAAATTGATAAGAAAAACCTGTCATCCATCCAGCAATCAAATGATAAAACAAAAGCTGAAACTGTGCAGGAAGAAGAATCATTGAAATAAACGTTTAAAGAATCCATCTGTCGATTTACCTTGTTTATTAGAAAGGTACTGAATAGAATCAATCAATCCACGAATGGAGACTTCACCTTTATCTGTGTCTAATTTATCCAAAGTAAGTTCTTTTCCAGAAATAATGCACCAGCCCTGAGATGTTTCTAACAGAAATTCATTGGAATCAAAACTGTCTATTTGTTTTACTCCACTGAGATCTAAACTTTTGCGATCTGACATCATTAATCGATGATATGGATTAGTTTCAAACTTAATAGGACTATCTGTCATCATATCCCTCCTGATATAGAATATGTCCTGTATAAAAGAAAAAGAACCTAAAACAAAGGTTCTTCAATGTACTTCTCTTCCAGTACTTCGTACATGATGGAAGCATCTTCTTTTTTGGAATATTCACGTGTTTCCATGACTTTAACACTCATTTGACGATTACCAAATGTAATCGTAATGATATCACCAGCTTTTACATCATAGCTAGGTTTAGCTGTTTTACCATTGACTTGAATTCTTTCATGTAATGCAAGTTCTTTAGATACAGTTCTACGCTTTAGAATACGTGATACTTTTAAATATTTATCTAGACGCATAAGTTCACTCTCCGCAAGTAGTATAGCATAAAAAGGGAAAAAAAACAGGATAGACCTGTTTTAGTGTTCAAACTGCTTCGCAAGATAAGCGCTCATGATGGATGCTGATGCTTTAGCGGATGCATGCAGCGGACCTTGTTTGGAATATAGAAGGAAAGCCCCGAGCCAATGGGAGTCGGAAATGACTGGGTAGATAGATCCGCTGTATACATCACTGTTTTCATGAAACAGTCGCATTGACTCAAAATCTGAAGGATGATATTGTCGTATCAGCTGAATGAGGTCGTGGCTGCACTCATCCATCAGTATGTTGTCATTTCCTATGATTTCATCTTCTAAAAGAAATAAAACTTCTGTTTTAGTCACTTCTTTTAAAGTGTTGACCATTCTTGTCAGCATTTCTTTTTCATCGTTGAGATAGGAGTATTTCTTTAAAATGATTTCTGATTGTTCACTGACAAAAAATTCAATTGAATCGCCTTCTTTCAGACGATATATTCTTCGTATTTCTTTAGGGATGACTAAACGACCCAAGTCATCCAGTCTACGTACAATACCTGTTGCTTTCATAAACCCTCCAGTAGAATGAGAACACTGTTAGTATGGGATGTCTGTGGGAATTTATACTTGGTGAATAGTCAATTTGTGAGAGATATGATAAAATGAAAAAAATAGATTAACTAGAAATAATAGAGTTTAAATGAAAAAGGTGTGTGGGAGAAATGAAAAAAGAAGCTGTTATCATAGCTCTTTCCGGTAAAGGTGGTGTAGGAAAAACATCTGTATCTGCAGCAATTGTCAAACTTCTTGTTCAGGCATATCCAGATAAGAAAATATTGGCTATTGACGCTGATCCTGCAGTAGGCCTTTCAACTGCTTTAGGAATAGAAGTCAGTAAAACTATCGATGATATCCGAAAGGAAATCGTCAAAAATGTGGAGGATGGTCAGACTAAGGCAGCAATTGAACTTTTAGGAGATGCAAGATATCTGATTTTTGATGCACTTGTAGAAACAGATGGTTTCGCCTTTATTGCGGTAGGCAGGCCAGAAAGTGCAGGATGCTATTGCAAAATTAATGCATATTTAAAAGAAGTTATCAGTATCTTATCCAATGAATTTGATTATGTGGTCATTGATGGTGAGGCTGGTGTTGAACAAATAAATCGACGAGTTATGGAGAAAGTCTCTCATTTATTGTTGGTAAGTGACGCCAGTCGAAAGGGGATTCAGGTCATTTCAACAATTAAACAGGTTGCAGATGAACTAGTCATGTATAAGAAAACTGGTGTAATTTTGAATCGTATTCCAGATAAATCCCTGATTGAGCATATTCAGCTTCAGAATCTTCCGATTTTATCTGTGATTCCAAGTGATACTCATCTACTAATTTATGATATTGAAGGAAGAAACATCATGACACTTCCAGATGATTCAAGTCTTGTACTTGGAGTCAAAGAAGCACTTGTTGAAATGGGGATCCTATCATGAGAGATTTAAAATATATATATGAATTTGAGAAACTTTTACTTGAGGCGAATAATGATTTAGTTCAAAAGGCAAAAAATGATGGTGGGATTGCCTTAGGATATACTTGTTATCATGTTCCAGAAGTGCTTTTGAACTGTGGGAATTGTTTCTCAGTAAGACTTCGTGCCCCAAGAACAGGTTCTTTGGATATCGCAACGTATTATATGAGTAATTTTTTGTGTGGTTTTTCTAAAGCGATTTTAGAACGTGCAATAGAGGGTGGATATCAGTTTTTGGATGCTTTTTTGGCATCAGAAACATGTTCAGAAATGAATCGAAGTGCTGAGCATTTTGAACTTCTTCATTTAGTGGATAATGAAAAGTTCTTTTTAACTTTTTTAGATATGCCATTTAAAATAGCGAATCATACAGTGAAACACTATGTAATGCAGACTAGAAATAAGATATTGAATCGACTTACTGAAGTATATGGGGTAAACACATCAGATGACGCTCTTTTGAAGGCTGTAGAAGAACATAATGAAGTGTGCAGACTGATGAGCGAAATTGGAAATTATCGTAAAGAAGAGAATCCACGTATTACTGGATACGAATATCATGTGTTGAATCTAGTGACATATTGTTGTCCTAAATCACTGATTCTTCCAATGCTGCGTGAAACAGCAGAAGAATTAAAAACTCGTGAACCTGATGTGAAAAAGAAGTTCAGAGCGAAAATTGTGGTAGTTGGATCTGAAATAGATGATCCAGACTTCACAGCACTGATTGAAGAAAGTGGAGCTCTTGTTGTTGCAGACAGGTATTGTTTCGGGGCGATGCCAGGAAGAGAAGAAATACATATTAATCCAAATGAAGATATATTGACTCAAATTTGTATGCATTATCTGCAGACAAGTCAATGTCCACGCTATATGAGTCATGAAAAAGTACAGGAACGAAGAGACTATGTTAAATGGCTTGTGGATGAATATCATGCGGATGGTGTGATGTATGAACAACTGAAGTTCTGTGAGTACTGGGGATATGAAAGAGCTTTGGCATCATATGTCATGAGTGAAGATTATGGTGTTCCAACGGCTGCAGTTGACAGGCAGTATACAGCTTCTGCATCAGGACAGCTTCGTACTCGTGTCCAGGCATTTGTAGAACGTCTTGAAATTAAGCGAATTCAAAAAGAAAGGGCGATGAAGAATGGCGAATCTAGGGAATCTTTATAGAAAAGACCGTACTGCAATTCTTAAACATAGAGAATGGCGTGGATTTGCGGATACCATGTATGATTATTATCGCTGGCTTGTTACATGGAAAGACATGATTGTTATGGTTTTAAAAGCGCCTGTTTCTACTGTAAAAGGATTGTTCAGATATCGTTGGATGGCTTCTTATCTCTCAGCACCTGCATTTGTGGATCGTCATGTAGCTGGATTAAGAGGGGCCCATCTACGTATTGCGCACTTGCATTACAATATGATTGTGAAACACGCAACAGGACTGATTCATACTTCGTTTGTTGCAGACGAAAAAATCAACCCTAATAACAAACTTTCCAAGAAAATTGTTTTAACGGATGAAATCATTCCTAATGAAATTTTTTCTGGATTTCCAAATTTAACGGTTGTTCCGCTTCAGACAATTCCTATCTTTTTGACTTCTATGGTGGATCAGCAGATTACTCCTCCTTATCTTGAAGTTACAGAAAGTTTTGGAGTTCCTGCGGATGTTTGTCCATTACCAAGTGCAGAAGCCGGAGTGGCAATTGAAGATGACTATCCTAAGATGGGATGCTGTATGGTTGCTACAAACATGCCGTGTGATGGATCGGTTATGAATTCAACGTTTTTGGATCGAAGATTGAACCTGCCTGTACATTTATTTAATATTCCTCTTCGTTATCATGATGAAGATGTTCAGGAATATGCTGTGGAAGAAGTAAAAGAATTAATACGTTTTATTGAGGAACAGACAGGTGAAAAATTTGACTGGGATGTCTTCTTTAAAGCTCTAAAAAACACAAATAAGCAGCTGGAATATGAACTTGAAAAGTGGGATATCAATAAAACAGCTTATCCTCAAATGACAGGAGCAGCTTTCTGGCTTTATAGAATTTATTATTTTAATCTATCTGGTGGAGTGGATGAACGTTTCCTTAAAGTGGATAAGAAAGTGAATCAAATTATGCTGAAAGCATATGAACAAAAGGTTCCAGTATCCAAAGAAATGCGTCACCGTGCAGTTGTTTGGAGCTGCCCTGCCAACTATTACACCAGTTTTGCGAACTGGCTTGAAAATTGCTGGGGTATCAACGTTGTGATGGATATGGAAACTATGATTTCCTATCTTAAATTTAATACAGAAGATAAGGAAGAAGCGCTCAAAGATTTGGCCAAAACATATCAGCGTTCGATTATGCGCAAACATACAAAAGGCGGATATAGAAATGTCGTTGATGAGCTGTGGAGGATTGTAGAAGAATACAATGCGGACATGGTGATTATGTATGATCAGATTTCATGCAAGGGCATGGATGGATTAACCGGTGTTTTTGATGATCAGGCAAGAGAAAGAGATGTCAAATTTGTCTGGGTAAAACAGGATTTGATGGATCCTCGCACGATTTCAAGACGAGATATGCGTGAACAGGTGAATCAATATATGAGCACTGTACTTCAAGAAAATCCTTTGGATCCAACTCTTGTAGATTTTGAAGATGACTTAGCGTGGTAAGGAGAAAGAACATGAAATATTTTGGCGGATGTGATGTTGGTTCAACATATACAAAGTGTGTCATTCTTGATGAAAATGGCAAGATTATGGCTCATGTAACCAACAAAAGTAAAATTAATCCTGTAGCGAGTGCAGAAATTGCACTGAATCAGGCAATTGCACAAGTAGAGGAGCTTCAGTCTGCACAGGAACTCAGTTATTTAATTGGAACAGGCTATGGTAGAAATAAAGTGCCTTTTGCGGATGAAAATATATCGGAAATCAGTTGTCACGCAATGGGGGTCCATGTCACTAACCCTGATGTTAAGGCAATTATTGATATTGGTGGCCAGGATGTCAAAGGGATTTCTATTGATAAAGATGGTACAGTTAAAAACTTTGCGATGAATGACAAATGTGCTGCTGGGACAGGACGTTTCTATGAAGCTATGGCAAATGCTTTTGAAATGAGTCTTCCTGAATTTTCTTCGCTTTCACTGAAGGCAAAGAATGTTATTCCAATTACTGCACAATGTACAGTATTTGCGGAAAGTGAAGTCATTTCTTTAGTAGGAGAAGGAAAGCCTATGGAAGAAATAGCTGCAGGAATTCAGCTTGCCGTCGCAAAACGCTGTTTTGTTATGGCTAAAAAAGCGGGAGCAGCAGACAGTATTACATTAACTGGTGGGTGTGCAAAAAATGAAGGGCTTAAAAAGGCTATTGAAAAAGTATTGAAAATCAAAGTGATTGATCTGGCAATTGATCCGCAATTGATGGGAGCGCTTGGTGCAGCAGAATATGCTCGGCAGAAAGGGTTGAGCCGTTAATATGAATATACTATTGACACTTGTAAAGATTTTTTTGGGATTCTTTCTGATTACTTTTATCATTTATTTCCTAAATCTTGATATGAAATTAGTGCGTATCATTTATGATTTATTAGGGAAACATTATGATACGATGAAAAGGGATAAAAAACTGTAATGAAAGTCTATGATTCGTTAATTACTGAAATCAATCAAAGAATGGGAGCATTTCAGAAACAACATTATCATTCTTGCACACCATGGAAATCTTTGGATGAACATCATATGATTTTACGTAAAAACGCAGCATATGAACTGGATGGAACAGGTTTTAATCTTTTGACTTCTGAAGTTGTTTTGGATGAAATTGTTGTCATTGGGCCAGAACTCAATCAAATTAGATACGATCAAAAGTTTACAAGAATTGCCATTGTACAAATTGAAGTAGATAAAACTGAACAGAAAGCGTATACGTTGATTAAAAAGATTGATTATGTGAAATATCATTTGTTTCCGGATGGCATGATGATGCGCAGTACTTCACGTTCTCATAAAGAAAGTATTCGTGTTTCAAAAAAAGCTATTGAAAAGGGAATCACTTTTCAGAATTTAGGTTCATTGATGATCTGCAAAATGAAAGAAATAGCTAAAGTAAAGGGAGTTAAAATGATTTTTATCACGGATCCAAAAGCAGATTATGAGATTTTTGAAACAATGGCAGAAAAGCAACATATGATTACAGAAACACTGAATCATGTGATGAATAGTGTTAAATTTGACTGTAATACCTGTAATCTGAAAGCGATTTGTGATGAAGTAGAAGAACTAAGGGAACTTCATTTTAGACGATAACTATGAACTGGGATGAAAAACTAAACATACAAACAGAGGGATTAGATGAAAGTCATGCGGACTATCATCATTTTCGTTATGAACCTACACCTTATCAAGTTCTGGAACGTATCTTAGATACAGGACTTATTACAGAGAAGAATCATTTGATGGATATGGGATGTGGAAAAGGAAGAGTATCTTTCTTTTTGAGTATGTTTACAGGATGCAAATCAACAGGAGTAGATTTTGATTCTAATTTGATTGAACTTGCCAATCAAAACAATCTTCATTTTTCTAAATCAGAGCTTGTGAATTTTGTGTGTCAAAATGCAGAATCTGTAGAACTATCTGATGAAGATGTGTTTTATTTCTTTAATCCTTTTTCTGAAAAGATTCTTAGATCTGTTATGTCTAGAATCATTGAATCCTATTATGTCAATCCACGTAATATCCGACTGTTTTTCTATTATCCAAGTCATGATGTACTGGCTTATCTGACAAGTGTGAATGAACTAGTTTTCTATGATGAAATAGATTGTGAAGATTTTTATGAACAGGAAGATAAACGAGAAAGAGTTATGATATTTGAAATCATATAAGTTATAATAGAAGGGGTGATGAAAATGAAACAAGTAAAAGTACGAGTTAAAGAGGCAATCAAACTGCTTGATGATGGAAGAGGAAGAGTGAATTATATAGGTTCATTATTTTGTGATGTTATGAACCGTATCAACTGTGAGATTAGGCTGATAAAGGATGGAAAAGATGTAAACGCAAAATCAGTCATGGCTATTGCATCACTGGGGATTAAAAATGGAGAAATGATTTCATTTAAGGTTGATGGATATAAAGAAGAGAATGTCGTTCAGAATATCATCACAGTACTGGAAAAACTGAGGGTGATTGAAAGAATGGACAAAGTGGAAGTTGAGTATCAGTTTGATGCGGGTGGAATAGCTAACTTTATGGATACAGAAACCTATGATTTACTACTTGCAGATCCAAAAGAAACTTATTATTATCCTGAATTCATCGAAGAATTTTCTCGTGTGACTTTGTGGAAAAATGGGGATCAAATCTTATACGTATTTCCAAAATAAAAACGTCATTGACTGAGATGCTAAAAAAGCATCTTTTTCTTTTTGTGAAAAGATAAAAACACTTCACGAATTATGAGCATATGAACTGACATAAAAGTTAGTCTATGCTAATATATAGACACAAAGAAAGAGGTGATCAGATGAGCAATCATCGAGCTTGTCAAATGAAACTTGAGAATTAATGACTGCATAGATGCAGAGAAATATATCATACTAATAGGAAAAGGAGATCAGTTATGAAAAAAGAATTATCAAAAGTTATGAATCACTACCTCGCTAATTTAGGCGTCGAATACATCAAATTACATCATTTGCATTGGAATGTTGTGGGTATCAATTTTAAATCTATTCATGAGTATCTGGAAGGTTTATATGATGGACTTGCAGATTCACTGGATAAAGTCGCTGAGCTATTAAAAATGGCAGATGAAGTGCCAGCAGCGTCTTTAAAAGAATATTTGGAGCTTTCAAGCATCAAGGAACTGGAACCAAAAGAACTGCATGGTAAGGAAGTACTTGAAATTGTCTTAGACGATTTCAAAGATATGAAGAAATTGGTTAAAGAAATCAGAGACTTAGCTGATGATGAGGGCTTGTATGGTGTAGTAAGCGCTATGGAAAGCGACCTTGAACAATACGATAAAAACATCTGGTTTATCAAAGCGATGTTAAAATAGACTCTAAAGACTGATGGATGACATCAGTCTTTTCTTGTATAAGAAAACCACCGGCTAGGCCGGTGGATCATTATTTTTGAATAATTTAATTTTTAGTTGAACAAAAATTAAGATGCTCTGTGGAATTCAACAACTTCAAGAACGAAGTTATTTCCACCCCAGTTATTAGCTTCATGACTAACATACTTACAGAACAGCTGTGCAGATGTTGCTACTGTAGTTTCTGCAGGTGCTCCCAGATTTACAGGATTTGTTCCTTCAAGTGTGAAGTAGCTTGCGAAGTTAGTATCCCAATCTTCAGGCTTTTCAGCTAATGGAGCGTGGTTTGTTCTTGCTGAATAGCTGTAATACTTACCAGCTTCGAATTCAGGAGCTTCAGTACCTTCAACTGCTACAAAAACAGGTTCCTGTTCAGTCCATGAATGTGAAATATAGTACATTGTTGCCTGTCCATTTGCCAGGATATTCTGAGCTGTCTGGCACAGAGTACCGTCATCCTGTGTTCCACCTACACCAGCGTTAACAAAGAATTTGTTCTGATCTTTGTCATATGACAGTGACCAACGAATGTATGCAACGTTTACTGTTCCATCAGGATTGATAGTGTTGATTGTTGTAACGCCTTTCTTAGCGCCCATAGCATCAATCAGGGCCTGACCTTCTTTGAATAAACCAGCATAACCTGTGTTTTTTACAGAAGCAGAAGTGAATGAATCAACAGGAGCTTCTTCTTTCACGTAGCCATTAGCTTCAGCCCATGCTTTCCCTTCTTCTTCTGTGATTTCATTGGATGTTGTGCAGCCTGTGAAAGCTAATAAGCTTGCTACTGCCAACAAAGTGAGTAATAAGGATTTAAGTTTTTTCATGTTTCTACCCCTTCTGGCCTATGCCATTTATTAACCATGGGAAAGTGGGACTATCTAAGAAGAGTGATAGATAGCCCCTGAAGAAAAAAGTATGTGTTAAAATTCACATGGTTAATGTTCAATGAAATGATATCATTTGATAATACTTAAGTAAAATACTATAATCTTAATATAGATATAAGAAAAAGCTTATATATGGAGATTAACTATTAAAAATCAAGAGAAATTTTGTTAAATAGAGAAATCCATGACGAAAAGAGTCAAACCAATGACTCTCTTTGAAAAAAGTGATTCTGACAAACGCTACCTTAATTTGTCAGAATCAAAATCAGTATT
>JAFULN010000019.1 GCA_017473335.1 Erysipelotrichaceae bacterium | reverse complement strand
TCATTATGAAGAAATGAATCATTAGCCCCACATATCGAGTGTTCTGTCAAGTATTTGAGTGAAAAATAGACACAAAAAAAAGAAGAGTCAACTAAACGTTGATTCTTCTCTGTATTTTGTCATCTTAACTTAATGACATTGTCCATCAGGACCTTTTTTCTTTTTATATACTTATTCTAATTCAGGCAAAATATACTTTTCCATGTAATCTGCCCAGCCATCTTCTGCACATGGCAAATCAGTAATAATATGTGCATGTGCTTTCGCGTCATCAGAACCATTTATCATACAAACTGCAACACCAGATTCGTCAAAAAGACTAATATCATTGGTCATATCCCCAAAACTCCATACTGCTTCACGTTCAATATGATGCTTTTCATAGAATCTTTTTAATAAAGTCCCTTTCTGTGCTTTTGCATTTCCAAACTCAAACATTGTCGTTTCTGTTTTAAACCCAATGTAATCCTGATTTTGTTTTTTAGAAACTGCCTTTTCTATTTCAGGCATATCTTCTGCCGATACTCTAAATCCAATCTTAATTGAACTATCATGCCAGAACTCTGCATCATCTTTTACAATATGTGCAGGATTCTGGTTTTTTACATAGGCATTAGAAGATGATACAGATGGATCCCCCTTGCGTGCATACATGACACCACCAAACAAGACATGAGGCCAGCTTTTAAAAGGAGACATAATTTCAAAGGCTTCTTTCACCCATTCTGGTTTCATCCTGTATAGCACTTCATGTTCACCAGTTAATGTATCACAAAGTTCTGCGCCATTCATTCCAATATACAGCTGACATTCGATTCCCCACTGTTCTGCCAAAGACTGCAGATGATGTACAGGCCTTCCTGAGGCTAAACCGAACAGTACACCATGTTTATTTAATTCTTTGATGACACGATACGCCCTATCACTCAAAGGCTGACGCTTCATCACTAATGTATTATCAATATCACATACCACAAGTTTTACATTTTTCACACTTTTTGCCTCCTATGTTTTTTATTGTAACAAAAACTCTGTGAATTGTTTCTCAAATTTTGATTTCTTTTTATCAAATTTTGAATAATAAAAAGGAGATTTCTCTCCTTAAGCTGATTTCATTTTCTTAGATTTCTTCTTTGATGAAAGTATTGCAGAATAAGCCACTAAACTCATAAAGAATGCCATGACTACAACCGAAAATATATCCAGTACCTTCATAATGATTGGAAGTGTCGTTGCAGAGAAACTCAAATCATACAATGTCATTTGTTTTTCCATAGGCACTTCTGCAATCGGTACATAGTTCAGATATAAAATCAGCTTTGCACTAATCATTTCTGGATCATCCTGATTCTCAACAACTACTTCTGTCGTAATCGCCGATTCATCCGTATCTTTAGCCATCAAGACATTAAAATCATGTGCAAAACTAAATGTGACATCTGCAGCAACACGATCTCCCTGCATAACCTGTACTTCTGTCGCTTCAAGCTGAGAAGCACGTACTAGAACCTGCTTATAATTTTCAAATCCATAATCCAGCAACGTCTTTGCATCTTTGTAGCGATTTGATGCAGAATCTGCCTTCATGACCACAACAATCAGCTGCATTCCGTCTTTTTCAGCAGCCCCAACAAATGTATAACCTGCATCCTCTGTCCATCCAGTCTTCCCTGCAATCATTCCATCATAACGATTCGCAGACTTCTTAATCATTTCATTTCCATTCGCAAAAATACGATTCTCAGGCTGCTTATTGGTTGGATCCATCGTATAGCTGGTCGTCTGTGCAATCTTTAAGAAAGTCTCATTCTTCATGATTGACTTCATCATCAGCGCCATATCATAAGCGGTTGTCACATGAGCATTGTTTGAATCATTGGTAGGAAGACCATGAGCATTCACAAAATGTGTATTCTGTGCACCCATTCCAACAGCAGTTTCATTCATCAGTTTCGCAAAGGCTTCCTGTGAACCTGATACATGTTCTGCAAGGACATTTGATGCATCATTTGCACTCGCCAAAAGCGATGCATAGCACATATCCTCTATCTTTACTTCTTCATCATAATCCAGTGCAATATGTGTACTTGTACGATCAATAGAATCGATAGCTTCATCAGAAACAACAACTTTTTCATTCAGATTTCCTTTTGTAATCGCCAGATACACTGTCATAATTTTTGTGATTGAAGCAGGTTCAAGAACTTCCAGGGCATTCTTCTGATACAGTACAGCACCACTGACTGCGTCCATCAAAACAACTGACTTTGCGTTCAAATCCAGTTTTGGCTCCTCTGCACGAAGGGTGGTCACAGAACCCATCAGCATCATCACAATAAGAATTAAAGATAGAAGTTTTTTCATAATACCACTTTCCGCTATTCAACTTTCATTGCACGAATTGCGTTCATAATCGCAATCACGGCAACACCTACATCCGCAAATACGGCAGACCACATTCCGGCTTTTCCTAAAGCACCTAATAATAATATAACAAATTTCACAAAAAGTGCACCGTAAATGTTTTCCATGACGATTTTACGTGTTTTTTCTGCAGATTTTAAGGCTGTTAAAATATTCATTGGATTGTCATTCATGATTACGATATCCGCTGCTTCTATCGCTGCATCTGATCCAATGCCACCCATCGCAAACCCTACTGAAGACATAGCCAGCACAGGTGCATCATTGATGCCATCTCCTGCAAATGCAGGCTTTCTACCGGAATGAATCAATTTTTCAACAACACTCACTTTATCTGCAGGCAAAAGTTCTGCATGAACTTCACTAATCCCAAGTTCACTCGCAACTTCATCCGCAATACGCTTCTGATCCCCTGTCAGCATCACAACATGCTTCCCAAGAGCTTTCAGTTCTTTAACTAATTCTTTCGTTTCTAGACGAATCTGATCTTGAATCAGCAAAGCGCCCAGATAAATACCACCTTCAGCTACATGAATAACTGTCCCTGTCTTTTCAATAGAAGCTGTTTGTATATTGTGCATTTCCATCAAACGTTCATTTCCTGCAAAAACCTGCTTACCTGAAATCTTGCAGGCTATACCTCTTCCTGCAATTTCATGCACATCTTCAGCTTCCAGCATTTCTCCATCATATGATTTCACAATAGAGAGCGCAATTGGATGATTAGAATGCTTCTCTGCAGCTGCTGCAATTTTCAGACAATATTCTTTATCCTGAGAAATGACTTCACTTAACGTAAAGCTTCCTTCAGTCAAAGTCCCAGTCTTATCAAATACATACGTATCCACATGATTCAAAACATCCAAATAGCTGCTTCCCTTTACCAATATTCCTTTTGCGGATAGTCCACCAATCCCTGCAAAATAGCTCAACGGTACAGAAACAACCAAAGCACATGGACAGCTAATGACTAAGAATGTACATGCACGATATAAATAGTCCATCCAATATGCATCTTTTATCAAAAGTACAGGCAGTACAGCAATCGCTAAAGCCAGTATACAGACAAATGGTGTATACACTTTCGCAAATTTCGTAATAAATGCTTCTGCAGGCGCTTTTCTGCTTCCTGCATTTTCTACTAAATCCAAGATCTTTGCTACTGTTGAATCACTATAATATTTTGTTGTCTTAACACGAATAACGCCTTCCACATTGATGACACCACTAAGTACTTCATCATTTTCCTCAACAGTTTGAACTTTACTTTCACCTGTTAATGCACGTGTATCCAATGATGATTTACCCTCAATAATAATTCCATCCAAAGGAACTTTCTCACCTGCACGCACTACAAGAATTTCGCCGATTTCTACTTCATCTGGAGCTACAGTTACAATCTTGCCACTTCTTTCAACATGGGCTTCATCAGGACGAATATCCATCAGTTCACTAATCGAACGACGAGACTTTTCAACAGCTTTATTTTGAAAATATTCCCCAATCTGATAGAACACCATAACCGCACATGCCTCTGCATACTCAGAAACTACAATTGCACCAATTGTCGCAATTGCCATCAGAAAGTTCTCATCAAACACCTGGCCTTTCAAAATATTACGGAGTGCACGCACTAGTATTTCTGTGCCTACCAGCAGATAACATGAAGCAAATAAGATAAGTGACAGCACAAACAGATCATGGAAAATAAATCCAAGGATGAGTAATCCTGATGCAATCACTATTCTAAGCAGTTCATGATCTATTTTCTTTCCCTGTTGATCAGTCTTCTTTACGAACTTTACATCCTCTACCATTACGCCGTGTTCTACTTCATCAATCTTCTTCTGTACATACTCTTTCACTTCAGATTCTGGTAATGTAGAATTCAGTTTCAGCGTTTGTTGCATAAACAAAATCTGTACATCTGACAATTCACTTTGATGATTCAAATAACGTTCTACCTTTGCTGCACAATTTGCACAATCCAAGCCACTCAGCACATACTGATATTTCTGATGTAAATTAGGCACATGTCTTTCTTCATGTTTATGATGGTGTTCATGTCCACAATCACAATGTTCCTCATGTTTATGATGATGCTCGTGTCCACAGTCACAATGTTCCTCATGTTTATGATGATGCTCGTGTCCACAGTCACAATGTTCATCGTGTTTATGATGATGTTCGTGTTTATGCGGTCCGTTCAATGATTCAATCACTGCATCAGGTTCAATAAGATGAACTATTTTTTCAATCTCATGAATCAAATGATGCTCTTCAGTTTCCTCACAATGGAATGTTAGTTTTTCTGTCATAAACTGATAAGATGCATCATATATGCCATTTAGTTTCTGTACTTTTTCTTCTATCTTGGATGCACAGTGTCCACAGTCAACACCTTTTATTAATAACTGGTATTTTCTCATAACAGCCTCCATTATATGAATACTTGTTCATATATTATTATATTATGCATGTGATGAATGTCAACTCTAAGTGAAAAGAAAAGACGGATTTCTCCGTCTAGTGATGATTTGGTATATCAGATTTCATAATACTAAATACAATCTTTTTCTTTAGTCTCAGTCTCATATTATCAAATTGTTTACGACTGATTCCCATGATTTCTGCAGCGTCTTCATAGCTGATTCCTTCGTTCATCAGTTCCCACACTTTTTTTTCTTTTTCACTTAAAGAGTTCAGCAGTTTTATCAGCTGTTCAATAGAATCTGCGTATCTCCACTCGAAATCAGGCTGATAGAAAGTACTTCTACAGTCAAGATAGTCACCATACGTTATACTGATTCCTTCTTCTTTTACAAAGGAATCAAGAGAAACTGTACGAATGTTTTTTAGTCTTCTCTGCTCTTTTCGTGTAATCGACTTTATACGATTTCTTATTCCGTTGACCAGAAATGTCAAAAAACTGCAATTCTGATCTTCGCGATACCTCATGCACAAATCCGCCAACAGGATCCTGCATTCCTGCATCAAATCTTCACGCATCTCAACCTCTGTACCTTCTACAAATCGATCCATAAGAACCTGCATATAGTTTTCGTATTTCGCAAGAAGCATCCGATGTGCTGTGGAATCTCCTGTACGTATTAAGTACAGAAGTTCGTAGTCGTTGAGAGTATAAATATCTTCCATTGTATCTCCCCATTTCTAACGGGAATCAACAGGTCATAGTGGGTTACGCTTGCTTAAAATCTCATAAAGACAAATTGCAGTAGCTACAGAAGCATTCAAAGAAGTAACACTTCCATGCATCGGCAGCATAATTTTTTGATCACAGTGTTCTAAGACAAGACGAGATATTCCTTTTCCTTCTGAACCAATCACCAGTACTACCGGTGTATCATACTTTGGAGCACGATAATCAACTGCATGGCGTGCATCTGTACCATACACCCAGTATCCTTTTTCTTTTAAGATTTCAAGTGTTTGTGTCAAATTCACTGCTTCATGTACAGGTATTGTTTCAATCGCTCCTGTAGATACTTTGGCTACAGTTGGCCCTAATTTCACTGAATTGTTTTTCTTGATGATAACTCCATCAGCCCCTACAGCATCACACGTTCTTAAAATAGCGCCAAGATTGTGCGGATCTTCCAGCTGGTCCAGCATAACAAGCAGCGGAAGCTTGCCATAAGGGATACGTTCAAGGATTTCATCCAATGTATATGTTCTGTATTCTTCTACTTCTGCAATGATGCCCTGATGTCTTCCGCCTTCTGCCATAGCATCCAGTTTCTTTCGATTCAGCCACTCGATGTCACAGTGTGCCTTTCTGGCAGCCTGCATCAGATTCTGATCTTTCATTCCTTCAAGAAGGAATAGCTTGCGCACAGCTTTGCCTGAAGACAAACGCTGCATGACCATATTCTTCCCATAGATATATTGTGCCATATTATTCCTCCATTAGTGTCCTAACTTTGTCCCAAAACTGTCTCAATCTTGTCTCATTTTGTTCCAGATGCCAATATCCCATGACAGCTTCAATTCCTGTTGAAGTTCTATAAGTCTGTACATCTGTATTCTTTGGGATGCTATGAGACTTGAAATTTCTTCCTCTACGAAAGATTTCAAGTTCATCTTCCGTAAAAAATCCTTCATTTTCCAGCGTATGAAAGAAATATGCCTGTGCTTTTGCGCTGACATATCTAATACTTTCTCTTTGCAGGTCTTTCGCACGTCCGTATCCCTTTTCAATCAGATATTCTCTAACCATTAGCGAAAAGACGGCATCACCAAGATAGGCCAGCGTACTGCCTGAACATTCGCTGACTTTCATTTAGAGAATTCCTCTTTCAATCAGCTGTGCACGCACTTCATCTGCCTTGGCAAAATCTTTCACAGCTTTCGCGTCCATCCATGCGTGATACAGCTTTCTGTCTTCTTCAGAAAGTGTCAATACTGGAATCATTACACCTAAAATTTCCAGCATGCTTCTTAGAGATCCTACTGCTTCAGAAAGTGCTTCAAAATTCACTTCACGTGTGCGGCACAGTGTATTCAGTTTCTTTACTTCTTCAAAAATCACTGCATAAGCATTTGGTGTATTCATATCCTGATTCATTGCATCAATGAATTTTGCATAGCCTTCATCTTTAGAATCAGAAATGCTAACATTTGCCAGCGCCATTTTCAGTTCAGCTTGTTTTAAAGCCATTTTTACTTTATTCAATTCTGTTTTTGCAGTTTCAATTGTTTCGTCAGAGAAATTCAATTCTCCTCTGTAATGAACTGACAACATCAGCCATCTTACTACATCTGCCCCCAGCATTGCGATCACATCTTTTGCCCAGCGCACATTTCCCAATGACTTTGACATTTTCTGTCCATCAATATTAATCATTGCATTGTGCATCCAATAGTTCGCAATCGAATGATGATGACATGCTTGTGACTGTGCTACTTCATTTTCATGATGAGGGAATCTCAAATCCATTCCTCCGCCATGAATATCAATCTGTCCACCAAAGACATTATCAATCATAACAACACATTCAGTATGCCATCCAGGTCTTCCTTTTGACCATGGACTATCCCACTGAATTCCTTCTTCTGTAGCTTTCCATAATGTAAAGTCCAATGGATTGCGTTTCTTTGAATTTTCTTCAATGCGTGCCCCTACCATCAAATCTTCCAGTTTCTGATGTGAAATTTCACCATAAGTCTTCACAGAATCTACACTGAAATATACATCACCATCCACAACATAAGCATGATCCAGTTTCACCAGTTCATCAATAAAATGAATGATATCTTCCATTGTTTCAGTTACTTTTGGCTGCGCATACAAAGGCAGTGTATGCAGTGAACCTCTTAACTTCTGATAGGCATCAATATAGCGTGTAGTAATGTCTTTTTCAGTCACACCTTCTTCTTTCGCAGTCTTGATAATCTTGTCATCCACATCTGTAAAGTTTGATGCATAATGTACAGTATAGCCCTGAGCTTCAAATAGTCTTCTTAGTGTATCAAAGACAATCAAAGGTCTAGCATTACCAATATGTGCATGATTGTACACTGTTGGTCCGCAGACATACATGCTGACTTCATTTTCTTTGATGGATTTGAATTCTTCCATTTTGTTGGATTTTGTATTGTATAGTTTTATCATTTTCATTCCTCCAATAAAAAAGCGCCTCACAAAGAGACGCATCTAGCGTGGTTCCACTCCTCTTGAACTTTCGTTCCTCAAACCAGTAACGCCGGTATGCGTCCAGTCCTACTTGATTCAGACTGACCCTCCAGAATGCACTTCATGATGTCTTTCTGTTCCCTTTTCACCAGACAGGGACTCTCTTTACAGCATTTCATCATTACTCTTTCTGTCTTCGGTTTAACAGTATTAGTATAGCAGATTATTTGCGTTTCGTCTCCTATTTTTATTTTCTTAGTCCTATTAAAATAAATCCATAATGGTTCAATAAAATGATATAATAAATAAAAGGAAGTGAAACAATGAAGAAAAGATATTTTGAAAAGACAAACGCAGAAACATCTTTGCTAGGGTTTGGATGCATGCGTTTTCCAGTTCTTGAAGATGGTACTATCAATGAAGAACTGACATTTAAAATGCTGGATACAGCTTATGAACAGGGTGTCAATTACTATGACACTGCTTATCCTTATCATGGTGGAGAAAGTGAAAGAGTTGTTGGTAAGTGGCTTCAGACAAAACCAAGAGAATCCCTTTATGTTGTCTCTAAATCCCCTGTCTGGAAAATTGAAAAACCTGAAGATTTTGATACTATTTTGAATGAACAGCTAGAAAAACTTCAAACAAGTTATCTTGATTTCTATCTGCTTCATGCGCTAAGTGCAGAACGCTGGGATATCGTCAAGAAATTTGATTTGATTGAACGTGCAGAAAAAGCACGAGCTGAAGGAAAAATAAAACGTTTAGGATTTAGTTTCCATGATGAATATGAAGTGTTTGAAGATATTCTCAACGCACATGACTGGGATTTCTGTCAGATTCAGTTCAACTATATGGATACTCAAATTCAGGCAGGATTAAAGGGATATGAACTTGCGAAATCAAAAAATATTCCAATGGTCATTATGGAACCTATCAAGGGCGGGCAGCTGGCAAATGTTCCAGAAGAAGTCAAATCTGTTTTCCAGAGCATTCATCCTGACTGGACTGATGCATCCTGGGCACTACGCTTTGTAGCATCCTTTGACAATGTATACTGTGTCCTTTCGGGTATGAGTGATATGGCTCAGACTGAAGATAATCTTAAGACATTCAATGAATTTGAGCCTCTTACAAAAGAAGAATTTGCTGCAATCGCAAAGGCAAAAGACCTTTTTGATGCACGTGTACAGGTACCATGTACTGGATGTCGCTACTGCATGCCATGTCCATTTGGTGTAGATATTCCTCAGTGTTTTAAAATTCTCAACAATGCTTCAATTTATAATCGCTGGGAAAACGGAAAAAAACAATATCAGCATCTTGAAGGCAAAGCTGAACTTTGTCAGAAATGCGGTGCATGCATGACACAATGTCCTCAGCACATTGAAATTCCAGATATGCTGGAAAGAGTAACTGAACAATTGGATTAATCAAAAAGACTGCAATTGAAATGCAGTCTTTTTTATACTTCATCGTGATTGTTCTCTTCAGAATCTTCAGTTTCTACAGGTTCAGGTGTTTCTGTAGTTACAGGTTCTTCTGTTTCTGGGGTCTGTGTTGGATCAACAGAAGGTTCTGGATCAGGGGTCTGTGTTGGCTCTGGTGTTTCAACCGGTATAATTTCTCCCTGTACAGGAGTAGGTGTTGGTGTTGGTACAATGGTAGGTGTAGGCTCTGGTGTAACCTCTGGCGCGAAGAATGTAAAGGTTACTACAGCTTCTTTAGATGGTTCACGAGAATGATCCATTGTCAAAGCTCTTATACTTACTGTATAGACCGATTCATTCACAAATCGATTTAATGCCAACGAAGCACTTAAATCAGCCACATTTGCACTATAACCAAGCTCAGGAATCTGAATTTGATAATAATTAGCCCCTGAAACTTCATCCCAGGAAATATGAACTTCTTCTTCAATCAAAACAGTAATTCCGCTTACCTGTCTTAAAGGCTCATTGGCTTCAATCTTTTGCATTTCAAATTGTTCATATTCATTGTTTCCAGTTCCAATCAGCTGACTGTTACGATTCAATGTTACCGTAAAATCAGGACCTGCCGCAATTGATATAATATTTTTAAATTCACTGACCTGTGTTTGATTCATGGAATCGTCTCCACTAGAAACCAAGCGTCCATTGACTAACAGTGCAGCTGCATGATTTCCAGCAGTTTTCACACTCACAACATCTTTCCAGTTTTCAGTTCCCTGACAAACAGGATAAGAAGATGAAGTTGTACAATACACAGTCCCATTTTCAGTCAATGCCAAAACCTGACTTTGACCATTGATCAGCTTCTTTATTTTAGTCCATGATGCAAGATCATCCACATCCACATCTATTTTACCAGCCGTTACAATCGTTCCATCTGACAATAAACCAAGCGTACTTGATTCAGAAGCAGATATATTTACAACATCTGTCCATGCACTGACTTCACACTGACCTTCACTGTTATCACCAATGCACAAGACAGTTCCATCTGCTGATAAACCCACCAAATGTTCAGCACCTGCACTGATTTCAATCATATCTGTCCATGTCTCTGTTTGAATCTGACCATAGCGATCAGAGCCTGATGCAACAACTGAACCATTAGTTTTTAAGCCTGCTGAAAATGCGTTTCCTGCAGTTATAGAAGCAATATCACGCCACATAGAAACATCAATTTGCCCTTGATCATTCTTCCCGCTTCCACTAACAGTACCATTTGCGTTGAGCATCAGCACAAAGCCATCTCCAGCAGCCAGACGTTCACTTTCTATAATACGATTATTCACTTCTATTCCATCTAAGGTGTTTTCAGGTTCTTTGAACAGCATTCTTACGGACATAAATATTACCAGCAAACTTACAACAGCTGCCCATAATCTCCAATCTTTCAACAAATCAAAAGTCCACAAAGACTCCTTTTCTTCCGTTTCTTGAATTGTTTCACTGATGCGATTCACAACCTGTGTTTTTTCAATCTCTCTGATTTTTACTGTTTCTGGTTCAAACTCTTTTTGAACTTGATCAATGATGACTTCTTCCTGTTCTTCTTGAACTTCCATTAAAGGTACATCCAAAGAATCACTTTTCATATCTTCCAGACTCAAATGAAACAGTTCTGCAAGCAAACTATACTGCAGTTCATTAGGTACAGAACGTCCATTCTCCCAGCTCATATATTCCATCAAGTCAACATGACAAAAGGAGGCAACCTGCTGCTGAGAAACATGGTAATGTCTTCTCAGTGTTATCAATTTTTCTGGTAATTGATTCATACATTCGTCTCCTTTCAACTGTGGAATTATATCATATCGTATTTTATTTTACTATAAAAGTTGTACTTCTTGAATCACACATTTTATATTAAATCCACTTTAAATAAAACTTTTGGAAAGGTTTGGGATAGATTTTATCATAAATCTGAACCATGATTTCCTTTATTTCTTCATGATAGATTCTGCGATGAAGACTCAGACAAAGAATTTCATAATCAACATGATAAAGATGTACACGAACACCACTGATTTCTGCCCCAGATTTCTGATAAAACTTTATACGCTGTTTTGCCTGATCAGTAATTGCTGTTTCTGATTCAATCAAAAGAGCGTCCCAATATTGAAAGTATTCTTTCATTTCCTGCAAAAAGCGTGTGCCTGTTCCTTGATTTCTATGTTCAGGATACACTGCAAAATAGTCCATCAGCAGACTTTTGTTTTTTTCACAGGATTCAAGAATACTATATCCCTTCATCAAACCATCTTCTAAATAACAGATGCAAATATTCTCTTTCTTTTTATATCGAGATTGAATCACACTGAGTGGTTTTCGCTCGTCATCAGGGAAATCGTTCATCATATGTTCAACATAAATCTGTTTTAGTTCCTGCATAGTCATAGGACGTATCATATTATCACCATGAATATTGTACATCATTTTTATTTAAAAGAAAAAAGAACTCTGATTTCTCAGAGTCCTTCATGTGCATAATGGTTTAGATTACAGTTCAGCGAAGTACTTGATTGTACGAACCATCTGGCTAGTGTAGCTGTTTTCATTGTCATACCAAGAAACAACCTGTACCTGATAAGTTTCGTCATCAATCTTTGCAACCATAGTCTGAGTTGCATCGAACAGTGAACCATAAGTGATACCGATGATGTCAGAAGAAACCAGTTCTTCTTCAGTATAACCGTAAGATGGGTTAGATGCAGCCTTCATAGCAGCATTGATACCTTCCTTAGTTACGTCAGTACCCTTAACTACTGCAACCAGCAGAGTTGTTGAACCTGTAGGAACAGGAACACGCTGAGCAGAACCAATCAGTTTGCCGTTCAGTTCAGGAATTACCAGACCAATAGCCTTTGCAGCACCTGTGCTGTTAGGAACGATGTTCACTGCAGCTGCACGTGCACGACGCAGGTCACCCTTACGCTGAGGTCCATCCAGAGTCATCTGGTCACCAGTGTATGCATGAACAGTTGTCATGATACCAGACTGGATTGGAGCATACTTGTTCAGAGCGTTAGCCATTGGAGCCAAGCAGTTAGTTGTGCAGCTTGCTGCAGAAATAACTGTATCTTCCTTAGTCAGAGTTTCATGGTTTACACCATAAACGATTGTTGGCAGATCGTTTCCTGCAGGAGCAGAAATAACAACCTTCTTAGCACCAGCTTCGATATGAGCAGATGCTTTAGCTTTAGATGTATAGAAGCCTGTGCATTCCAAAACAACGTCTACACCCAGTTCTCCCCAAGGCAGTTCAGCTGCGTTTGCCTTAGCATAAATTTCGATTTCGTGTCCATCAACAACGATAGAAGATTCCTTAGCTTCTACAGTATGTCCTGTGAAAGGTCCCTGTGCTGAGTCATACTTCAGCAGGTGAGCCAGCATCTTAGGGCTAGTCAAGTCGTTGATTGCAACAACTTCATAACCTTCAGCTACGAACATCTGACGGAAAGCAAGGCGGCCAATACGACCAAATCCATTAATTGCTACTTTTACTGTCATGTTAATTAAGTCCTCCTTATGACACATCAACATTATAGAATTTCATGTGATAAAAGTCAATTGTGAAAGCTCGAACGAATGTTTTTTTAATCATTCTTTTTCATAATTTGTCTGCTGTGAGGCATACTATAAGTAATAGGAGGTCATAAAATGATTATTCCTACAATCATAGAAAAAGGACATCCCGTTGACCATGTTTTTGATATTTATTCATGCTTATTAAAAGAACGTATTGTCTTCTGTCATCGTACAATTGACGATGAACTTGCATCAGTTATCACAGCACAGCTGCTGTATCTGGATTCTATAAATCATGAACCTATTCAGCTATATATCAACTCACCCGGCGGGTCTGTCAGTGCAGGTTTTGCGATTATTGATACAATGAAACTGATACACTCTGATGTCAAAACAATCTGTATGGGAATGTGTGCCTCTATGGCTGCTGTGATATTAATGTGCGGAGCTGCTACAAAACGTTATGCATTAGAACATTCGTACATCATGATTCATCAGCCTTTGGGTCAAATGAACGGAAAAGTGAGTGATATAAAAAACACTGCTGATCATTTCATGACAATAAAAAATCAAGTAATTTCACTATTTCATCAGCATACTAGACAGTCGATTGAACAAATTACGAAAGATATTGAAAATGACACATATTTAACTCCTGAAATGGCAAAAGAATACGGAATTATTGATGAAATTCTCACGTGAAATATTGTTAAAAACCTCTTTACAAAATCTCCAAGGTATTGTATCATGATAATGGTTATCATTATTGGAGGTGATCGTGTGGCTAGATTCTCGACACAGCGTGAAATTATCTCTCAAATCATTACGGGAGAAGGAAAACACATGACTGCGGACGAAATCGCGGTAAAAGCTAAGAAAGTAAATCCTAAAATTGGAATTGCTACTGTTTACCGCAATCTGAACACTCTGGTTGAAGAAGGTAAAATTAAAAAGGTACGCGACAACAATCAGGGCTTTGTCTACGATGGTAACAATCAGCTGCATTACCACTTTGAATGCACAGAGTGTGGAGCGATGTATGATTTACCAATTAAGTACAATGAAAAACTCGACGACGTGGTAAGACATGAACTAAAACTGGATGTAACTAACCACAAAACAACGTTCTATGGAACATGCAAAAAATGCGCAAAATTGAAGGAGGAAGACGCATGGAACTGAAAGGCTCAAGAACAGAAAAGAATTTAGAAATGGCATTCGCTGGAGAAAGCCAGGCAAGAAACAAGTACACTTACTTCGCAATGAAGGCTCGTGAAGAAGGCTACGAACAGATTGCAGAAATTTTTGAAGAAACTGCACGCAATGAACAGGAACATGCTTACCTGTGGTTCAAACATCTGCATAATGGGGTTCCAACAACTTCTGAATGTCTAAAGATGGCCGCTGAAGGTGAAAACTACGAATGGACTGAAATGTATGCTGATATGGCTAAGGTTGCTCGTGAAGAAGGTTTCACAAGAATTGCTGCTCAGATGGACATGGTTGCTAAAGTTGAAAAAGCTCATGAAGAACGCTACAGAACTTTAAAAGACAATGTAGATACTGAAAAAGTATTTAAGAAAGATGAAAAAGTCACTTGGATCTGTGATATCTGTGGTTACGAACACACTGGAACAAATGCTCCTGGTGCTTGCCCACTGTGTGGATATCCAAAATCACACTTCGCTGAAAAAGCAGAAAACTACAAGTAAAATTTAGTAATAAAAAAACTCTAAATCTAATGAAGATTTAGAGTTTTTTCTTCTTGAATCAATTGTTTGATCATTGGAATAAATAATACAAAGGCAATCACTGCAGACACTGCTTCAGCAATCGGTGTCGCCATCACAACTCCTAAGCGTTCAAAGTATGTTCTTAGAAAAAACATGAGTGGAATATCTAAAAATCCTTTTCTAAGAATAGACAATATGAATGCTTTTTTCCTTTGGCCTGTTGCCTGAAAAACAGTATTCATTGTATATGTAATTGAACAAAGAGGTACACCTAAGGCAATAATACTTAGGAATCTTTGGCCTTCGTAGATTGTTTGTTCATCTTTAATAAAGAATGATACTAACAGTTCTTTATTAAGGGTATATAGAATTACACAGAACATTGTAAAAGATACTGCAATTCCTAAAGTAAACCAGATAACATCTTTCATTCTTTTGTACTTTTTGGCTGCATAATTGTATCCAATTAAAGGAAGTACGCCTTGCGTTAATCCTAATGTGATGTTAAACGCTAATGTATTGATTTTCTTGGCAATTCCCATACCTGCAACAGCCACACTTCCATAATTTGAAACTAATGCATTGGCAGATATGTTGGACATCATTGCCATTGTTGTACTTAATGCAGCTGGAAGGCCAATGCTGAAAACATCTGACCAAACTTTTTTGTCTTCAAATGCAAAAGTTGGATTTAATGTAAAAACAGGATTGTCCTTTGACTTTCTTAAATACAGAAAGAAATATAGTGTAGCACAGCAGTTAGAAAGCATAGTTGCGATTGCAGCCCCTTCAACTTCATAACCTTTTGGAAGAATTACAAACATAAATAGTGGATCCAGAAATATGTTCATAATTCCACCAAGAGACATACCAAAACTAGCCTGTTTGCTTGCACCTACTGAACGAACCAAATGTCCAAACAGTGAATTTAATACGGTAGGAATACTACCCACAATCATAGTCCAGAACATGTACTTTTGAATGTAATCAAAAGAATCTGTATCTCCACCAATTAAATACGTTAATTCTGAGCGGAATAAAAAGATTACCACTGAATAAATCACTGACGCTGCAATTCCGCCCCAAAACGCAAAGGAAAAGGCTCTGCGAGCTTTTCCTGTATTCTTAGCACCTAAACTTCTTGAGATAACACTTGAGGCACCAATTCCAAATAAATTCGCAATAGCAGCCATCAACACAAAGATTGGCATAGATACAGACAATGCAGCAATTGCAGCAGGATTATTTGTTAAACCTACATACCAAGTATCCGCAAAATTATAAATTATTGAAATAATCTGAGTAATTACCGTAGGAATAACCAAAGCTCCTACTGCTTTTGGTATTGAATAATTCTCAAAGATTTCTATCTCTTTTCTCAAACTCAAAATAATCACCTCTAACGTTCGAATTATAAAACAAGTTTACAAAAAGCACAACACAAAGAAAAAAGCACTCAGATTGAGTGCTTTATGTAAACTTAAATTAAACCAGCTCAATGATAGCCATTGGAGCAGCATCACCACGGCGTACACCTGTCTTAACAACGCGAGTGTATCCACCATTGCGGTTAGCATACTTTGGAGCAACTTCATCAAACAGCTTCTGCAGAACAGTCTGTCCCTTTTCTTCATTAGCAACAACGTTGCGAATGTATGCAGCAGCCTGACGACGAGCATGCAGATCTCCACGCTTACCCAATGTAATCAGTTCATCAACAACTGAACGCAGGTCTTTTGCCTTCATTTCAGTAGTTTCAATTTTGCCGTGTAAAATTACTTCTGTCGCCATATTGCGCAGCATCGCTTTACGGTGATCAGCTTTACGTCCAAATTTACGATTCCACATAATTGTGTATCCTCCTTACTTTCTTATTCGTAGCTCTTGAAGCTAAGACCTAATTCATAGATCTTATCTTTGACTTCTTTCAGAGATTTCTTACCTAAGTTACGAACTCTCATCATTTCGTCTTCAGTCTTCTGAGTCAGTTCATCGACAGTCTGAATACCAGCACGTTTCAAACAGTTGTAAGAACGAACTGACAAATCCAGATCTTCAATCATCATAACCAGACCCTTATTGACAACCTCACCATTTGCATCCTTCATGCAAGATTCCATATCAGCCACTGCTTCATGAACATTTGTCAGAAGATCCAGGTGGTCGATTAAAATCTTAGAAGCCAGTGCAAGTGACATCTGAGGCGTGATTGAACCATTTGTCCATACTTCCATAATCAAACGGTCATACTTCGCATCCTGTCCAACACGAGCAGGTTCTACATTGTATGAAATACGTTCAATTGGAGTATAGATGGAGTCAGTATATACAGTTCCAATGCCCTGAGATGAACCCTGATACAATGCTTTGTTTCCGTCAGCACTGATATAGCCACGACCATTGCGTGCCTTCAGTTCCATTTCCAGTACAGCACCTTCTTCAAGATGTGCAATTGGCAGATCTTTATTCAGAACTTCGACTCCAGACGGGCAGATAATATCTCCAGCAGTCACAGTCATTGGTCCCTTTGCAGAGATTCTGAGTGTATGAATATCATCATTTTCAATTTTCATAATGAGGTTCTTAATATTCAGAATCATCATAGTTACATCTTCTTCCACTCCTGGAATTGATGTGAACTCATGATAGACACCGTCAACTTTAATTGAGTAGACCGCAGCTCCTGGCAAAGAGGATAGTAAAACACGTCTTAATGCGTTTCCAATTGTAGTACCGAAACCTCTTTCAAGAGGTTCAATGACGAATTTTCCATAGTTGTCAGATTCTACATATTCTTTTACTTCAAAATTGGCACGTTCGAATTTTTGCATTACTAAACCCTCCTTGATCAAAGATTAACCACGTGGTCGTTTTGGTGGACGACATCCGTTGTGTGGAATTGGAGTGACATCGTTGATTACTGTGATGTCAAGACCTGCAGTCTGCAGAGCTCTAACAGCAGCTTCACGTCCAGGACCTGGGCCCTTAACGTTTACTTCAACGACCTTCATTCCGTGGTCAACAGCTGCCTTACCAGCAGCTTCTGCAGCCATCTGAGCTGCATATGGTGTGGATTTACGGGAACCTTTGAATCCTAATGCACCAGCGCTTGACCAAGCGATTGCGTTTCCGCTTTCATCAGTAAGTGTAACGATAGTGTTATTGAATGTAGAATGAATGTGTGCAACACCCTTAGCTACGTTCTTTCTTACACGTCTTTTACGTGCAGTTGCTTTAACTTTTGCCATTTCTAATTACCCTCCTATCGCTTATTTCTTCTTGTTAGCTACAGTACGACGTGGTCCCTTACGTGTACGAGCATTTGTCTTTGTTCTCTGTCCGCGAACTGGCAGTCCTTTTCTATGACGCATTCCGCGGTAGCATCCGATTTCCATCAAACGCTTAATTTCAAGTGAAGTTTCACGACGCAGATCACCTTCAACCTTGATCTTGTCTACTTCAGTACGAATTGCATTAACCTGTTCATCAGTCAGATCCTTAACACGGATATCTTCTGAAATGTTGCAAGTTGCTAAGATAGAGGAAGCGGTGCTTAAACCGATTCCGTAGATATATGTCAATGATACTACAACACGCTTGTTACGTGGAATATCAACACCAGCAATACGAGCCATATTTGTCTTTTCCTCCTAATTAACCTTGACGCTGTTTGTGTTTAGGGTTTTCACAAATTACCATTACGCGTCCTTTGCGCTTAATGATGCGGCATTTATCGCATATTGGCTTAACAGATGGTCTTACTTTCATGCGTTTCCCTCCTAAGACTATTTGTGTCTAAATGTAATTCGCCCACGTGTTAAATCGTAGGGTGAAATCTCAACGGTTACACGGTCTCCCGGTAAAATGCGAATGTAATGCATACGGATTTTACCAGAAACGTGAGCCAGAATAACGTGTCCGTTAGCGAGCTTCACCTTAAACATTGCATTGGGCAGAGTATCCTCTACGATACCATCGATTTCAATGACATCTTGTTTTCCCATTAAAGTGCATTTCCTCCTTCAAAATGATTGACTGTAAGAATTTCATATCCAGTGGATGTGATTACAATCGTGTGTTCATAATGTGCGGCAAGACTTCCGTCTTTGCTGACGACTGTCCAGTCATCCTGCAGCACTCTAGTCTGCGGCTTACCTGCATGAACCATAGGTTCAATTGCCAATGTCATCCCTTCTTTCAAAAGGATTCCGCGTCCAGCTCTTCCATAATTTGGAATTGCAGGTTCTTCATGCAGTTCAGTTCCGATACCATGACCTGTATAATCAACAGGAACAGAATATCCATGACTTTCTACATATTCACCAATCGCATGACAAATATCACCTAAACGATTCCCAGGTTTTGCCTGTTGTAAACCAACAAAGAGCGATTCTCTGGTGACTTTCATCAGATCTTTCGCTTCTTCACTGATTTTACCAACTGCATGGGTCCAAGCTGCATCTCCATGGTAACCTTTATAGCAGGCACCAATGTCGATTGAAATAATATCGCCATCTTTCAAACGGGTATGATCAGGAATCCCGTGCACCAGTACATTATTAATAGATGCACAGATACTAGCCGGGAATCCTCCATAACCTAGAAATGATGGGACAGCTCCATGATCTTTAATCACTTTTTCCGCAACTGCATTGAGTTCAAGTGTAGTGACACCCGGACGAATTGCCTTAGCAACAGCCTCATGTGCCAGCCCTACAATTCTTCCAGCTTCACGCATTGTTTCAATTTCCATTTGCGATTTAAGTGTAATCATTTTATTCCCCCAAAGCTTTCTTTACTTGCTGCCATACTTCTTCAATTGGAAGTGAAGCATCAATATCAACAACAAGTCCTTTCTTTGAATAATAATCCAGAACGGGTCTGGTATTCATCTCATATTCGTTAAGACGAACCTTGAGACTTTCAACTGTGTCATCAGAACGCTGATACAGCTCTCCGCCACAATGATCACATACACCTTCAACCTTTGAAGGATGTGAAGCAATGTGATAGATGCTACCGCAGCTTCTGCACAGTCTTCTGCCTGTAATACGACTTACAAGCTCATCGAACGGAATTGTTAAATTCAGAACAATTTGAACGGCCTTATCGTCAACCGCAATCTTACCTAAGGCCATTGCCTGAGGTAGTGAACGCGGGAAACCGTCCAGTAAGTAACCTACTGAACAGTCATCCTTATTTATTCTATCTTTAACCATCGCCACTGTCAATGAGTCTGGGACCAGTTTTCCATCATTAATATAAGATTGTGCTGTCAAACCGAGCCCTGTTTTCTTCTTGATGTTTTCTCGGAACATATCTCCAGTAGAGATATGAGGAATCTGAAAGTGATCTCTGATTCTTTCAGACATAGTACCCTTCCCGCTTCCAGCAGGACCCATAATCAAGATATTCATATTTTTCTCCTATCTGTGGACGAATCCACGATACTGCTTCTGTGTCAGCATCCCCTTCAGAGAGCTGAATGTTTCTGTTGCAACACCAACGACGATGATGATTCCTGTTCCACCAAGTGCTGCAGACTGAGTCAGATTTGTAAACATCGTCATCAGATATGGCAGCAGTGCGATGAACAGCAGGAACGCAGCACCAAGAACAGTAATTCTGTTCAATACCTTTGAAAGGTAAGCCTTGGTTTCTGCACCAGGTCGAATACCTGGAATGTAAGTTCCTGACTTGCTCAGATTATCTGCAATCTTTTCAGGATCAACCTGAAGAGTAGTGTAGAAGAATGTGAACAGTACAATTAGAACTGCATAGATGCACAGTCCCAGCGGCTTCTGCATATTCAGTACATTATTGAGGAATGTGCTGAAATCATTAGCCGGGAAGAAACTCAGAATTGTCAGCGGCGCAGTCATAATCGCAGATGAGAAGATAACTGGCATAACTCCTGCTGAGTTAATTTTCAAAGGCAGGTACGTAATATCGTTCTTGCCTCTGTGCATGTTGCTGGATGTATACTGGATTGGAATCTTTCTGACAGCCAGCTGCATGAAGACAACAAGCACAATAATCAGTACATACATAACAACATACAGTGCAAATGAGAGGATTCCTCCAAACATTGCTGCTGAACTGCTTGTATCAACCAAAGTACTCCATACCTGTGTGAAAGTTGATGGAAGTCCAGATACGATACCTGCAAAGATAATCATTGAGACACCGTTTCCAACACCAAACTGTGTAATTCTATCAGCCAGCCACAGCAAGAACATTGTACCTGCAGTCAAAACTGTTGCTACATAGAAATAGTTTGCCCAATTGCTTTCAACAAGAATACCGGTTACACCAAGCGCTCCGTTGTCATAAGCATAGATCATCGTAATCGCCTGAACGAAAGCAAGTGCTACACCAAGATAGCGTGTAATCTTGTCCATCTGTTTTCTTCCCTGCTGACCATTTTTTGACATTTCAGTCAAAGCTGGAATAACATCCATTGCCAGCAGCTGAATAATAATAGATGCAGTGATGTAAGGTCCAACCCCAAGAGCGAAGATAGACAGTCTTTCAAATGCACCACCGCCCAAAAGGTTCATCATAGCCAGAATAGAATTACTAGTAATTCCAACCGTCATGATATCTGTGTTGACTCTAGGTGCAGGAATTGCAGCCCCGAGTCTAAACACGAACATCATTGCAAGTGTGAACAAGATCTTGTTTCGTATTTCCTTATTTCTGAATAAGCGAATACAAGTATGGATCATGTTAGATCACCTCAGCATTTCCGCCTGCTTTTTCAATTGCTTCTTTTGCTGATTTTGAGAATGCATGAGCCTGAACAGTCAGTTTCTTAGTCAATTCTCCAACGCCCAGAACTTTAACGCCGTCCAGCTGCTTGCGAACCAGCTTAGTAGCCAGCAGCATTTCAACTGTAACAGTTGTTCCATCTTCAAAGCAGTTCAGTGAACCAACATTAACTGTTGCAAGTTCCTTGCGAGTGTAGTTTGTAAAACCACGTTTAGGCAGACGTCTGTAAAGTGGTGTCTGACCACCTTCGAAACCAAGAGCTACACCGCCGCCTGAACGAGCGTTCTGACCCTTATGTCCCTTACCAGCTGTCTTACCATTACCAGAACCATGTCCTCGACCGATTCTCTTAGATTCGCGACGAGCACCATCTGTATACTTTAATTCATTTAACTTCATCTCAGTAACCTCCTCGTCGACTAGCGGATTTCTTCCACTTTCTTTTCACGCAGCTTAGCAACACCATTTACAGTCTTCAATGACTGCAGAGCAGTGATTGTAGCACGAACTACGTTGATTGGAGTACGGCTTCCGATGCACTTTGACAATACATCATTTACACCAGCCAGTTCCAGTACGGCACGTACAGGACCACCAGCGATTACCCCAGTACCTTCTGTTGCTGGGCGAAGGAATACTTCACCAGCACCATAAACACCTGTTACTTCATGAGGAATAGTTGATCCGTTATTTACCAGAGGTACACGGAATACATTCTTCTTAGCATCTTCAAGTGCCTTTTTGATTGCATCAGGAACTTCGTTTGCCTTTCCTGTGCCGAAGCCTACACGGCCCTTCTTATCACCGACAACAACCAGTGCAGAGAAACGCATACGGCGTCCACCCTTAACTGTCTTGCTGACACGGTTGATAACAACTACGCGTTCTTCAAATTCTTTTTCGCGTTCAACTCTTCTTGGTCTACGTTCCATTGGTTTACGTTCCATGTCTGTGTCCTCCTAGAATTTCAGTCCGGCTTCTCTAGCTGCATCAGCCAAAGCCTGGACACGTCCGTGGTAAACATAACCACCACGATCAAATACTACTTCAGTGATATTTGCTTCCAAAGCACGTTTTGCAACTTCTGCACCAACTGCTTTAGCAGCTTCCACATTACCGCCGTTAGCCAGCTTCATTTCTACGCTTGATGCTGCAACAAGTGTCTTGCCGTTTACATCATCGATGATCTGAGCATGGATGTGAGCGTTTGAGCGGAATACATTAAGACGTGGGCGTTCTGGAGTACCATTGATCTTAGTACGAACACGTGCATGACGACGAGTTCTTTCTTCATTTTTACTAACTTTCTTAAGCATGTTCTATCTCCTTTCCCACTATTTCTTACCAGCCGTTTTACCTTCTTTACGGCGTACGATTTCACCTTTGTAACGAATACCTTTACCTTTATAAGGTTCTGGTTTTCTAGTTGCACGAATGTTTGCAGATAATTCGCCAACGCGCTGCTTGTCAATACCTTCAACAACGATTGTTGTATTTGTAGGACAAGTTACTGTCAAACCTTCTTCAACATTGAATTCAACTGGATGAGAGTAACCAACGTTCAAAGTCAGCTTCTTGCCAGATACTGCAGCACGGAAACCGATACCTACGATTTCCAATTCGCGCTTGTATCCTGCAGACACACCTTCAACCATGTTGTTCAGCAGAGCACGAGTTGTTCCGTGCAGCTGCTTTGTATGCTTTTCATCGTTTGGACGAACAACAGTAATTACTGCTCCGTCCAGTTTGATTTCCATTAATGGACTAAACTGACGTGTCAAAGTTCCCTTAGGACCTTTTACAGTCACCTCATTACCTGCAGCGATTGAAACTTCAACGCCTGCAGGAATGGTAATCGCCTTATTCCCGATACGTGACATTTTCTATATTTCCTTTCGATGTTCTAATTACCAAACGTAGGCAACTACTTCTCCGCCAGCGTGATTCTTTCTAGCGTCTCTATCAGTCATCAAGCCCTGAGAAGTAGAGATGATTGCAATACCCAGACCGTTCAATACGCGAGGTACTGAATCGCCCTTAGCATAAACGCGCAGACCAGGTTTAGAGATTCTCTTAATACCAGTGATGACCTTTTCTTTGTTAGGGCCATACTTCAAGACGATGTGAATCATCTTTTCTGATACTGTTTCACCTTCAACTGAGTAAGAAGTGATATATCCTTCTTCCTTCAGGATCTTTGCGATTTCAAGTTTCATTTTAGATGCAGGTACTTCGACAGATTCGTGACGAGCCTGAACACCGTTACGGATTCTAGTAAGCATATCTGCAATTGGATCAGTCATATTCATCATTTCTCGTGTCCTCCTTACCAGCTAGCCTTCTTCACTCCTGGAATCTGGCCCTTGTAAGCCAGTTCACGGAAGCAAATACGGCAGATTTTGTACTTGCGCAGTACTGAATGCGGACGTCCGCAACGTTCGCAACGTGTATATTCGCGAACTTTGAATTTCTGAGGACGCTGCTGCTTATTGATCATAGATGTCTTTGCCATTTCATTGTCCTCCTAATTACTTAGCGAAAGGCATGCCCATTTCTTTGAGCAAAGCCTTTGCTTCTTCGTTTGTATTTGCAGTAGTAACGATAACAATATCCATACCACGGAGCTTGTTAACCTTATCGTACTGAATTTCTGGGAAGATAATCTGTTCTTTAACACCCAGAGTATAGTTACCACGGCCATCAAATGCTGTAGTGCTTACACCATGGAAGTCACGAACACGTGGCAGAGTAATGTTGAACAGCTTATCAAGGAATTCATACATCTTTTCTCCACGCAGAGTTACCTTACAACCAATTGGCATACCTTCACGCAGCTTGAAGTTTGCGATTGACTTCTTAGCGCGTGTAATAACTGGCTTCTGACCAGCAATCTGAGTCAGTTCAGCAACTGCTTCATCCAGAACCTTTGGATTTGAAATAGCTTCACCAACACCAATGTTGATTACAACTTTTTCAATCTTAGGGCACTGCATTACAGTTGTGTAGTTGAACTGCTTAGTCAGGTTTGCAACTACTGTATTCTTATACTTTTCCTGTAAGCGGTTCATTACTTCTTACCTCCCTTGATTACTTTACCAGTCTTCTTGTATACGCGAACCTTTTCAGTTTCGCCTTTCTTGTTAGTTTCAATCTTGTAACCAACACGGCTGGCAGTCTTAGCTTTTGAATCATAAGCCATGACGTTAGAAACGTGAATTGGAGCTTCTTTTTCGATAATGCCACCATCAGGATTTGCCTGAGTTGGTTTCAGTGCCTTTTTGATCATATTGACACCTTCAACAACAACTTTTTCTTCCTTAGGATATACAGCGATTACTTCGCCGATTGTTCCCTTGTAATGTCCTGTGATGACCTTAACTGTATCACCTTTTTTGATTTTCATGCTAAAGCCACCTCCTACTATAACACTTCAGGTGCCAAAGACACGATTTTCATGAAGTCTTTGTCACGAAGTTCTCTTGCAACAGGGCCGAAAATACGAGTACCCTTTGGTGTCTTATCATCCTTGATGATAACTGCTGCATTTTCGTCAAACTTGATGTAAGAACCATTTTCACGGCGGATACCGTACTTAGTTCTTACAACAACACATTTAACTACATCACCTTTTTTAACAGTTCCACCTGGAGCTGCTTCTTTTACTGCACATACAACGATATCGCCGATGCTAGCTGTTTTGCGAACGGAACCGCCAAGGCAGCGGATTACCAGCAATTCCTTAGCACCAGTGTTGTCAGCAACTTTTAATCTGCTTTCATTCTGAATCATCTTTCATATCCTCCTGGTTCTTAAAGAATTACAGCTTTTTCAACGATTTTCACCAGACGGAAGTGCTTAGTCGCAGAAAGTGGACGAGTTTCCATAATTTCTACGATATCACCCATCTTAGCTTCATTGTTTTCGTCATGAGCTTTGATTTTTACTGAGTATTTAACACGCTTAGAGTAAAGTGGATGAGACTTGTTTGTAGCAACTTCTACAACGATGGACTTGTCCATCTTATCAGATACCACTTTACCGCGCAGTACTTTACGGCTAGATCTTTCCATTCACTTGACCTCCTTACTGTGCGTCACTGAGTTCACGCTCAGTGATCACTGTTTTAATACGTGCAATTGTCTTCTTGACTTCTCTCATACGAGCAGGATTGTCAAGCTGACCAGTTGCCTGCTGGAAACGCAGGTTGAACAGTTCTTCCTTCAAAGAATCGATTTCTTTCAGCAATTCTGCATTGCTTTTTGTTCTAATTTCTTTAACGTTCATGACTATTCCACCTCACCTTTACGCACGAACTTGCACTTAACTGGCAGCTTGTGAGAAGCCAGACGCAGAGCTTCACGTGCGATTTCTTCGCTTACACCACCAACTTCGAACATGATGCGGCCTGGCTGAACAACTGCAACCCAACCTTCAGGTGCACCTTTACCAGATCCCATACGTACTTCAAGTGGTTTCTTTGTGATTGCCAGATGAGGGAAGATTTTAATCCAAACCTGACCACCACGCTTCATATAACGTGTCATAGCAACACGGGCAGCTTCAATCTGACGGTTACTTACATAAGCACCAGATTCAGCCATCAGGCCATATTCGCCGAATACTACAGTGCGTCCAGCCTTTGAACGACCTTCATGGCTCAAGCGATGAGGTCTTCTATATTTAGTTCTGTTAGGCATTAACATGATTAGTTACCTCCCTCAACAGATTCGCTCTTAGCAGCTTCGCTGCGGCGAGCTGGTCTTCCTTCGTTGTTACGAGGACGACGATCTCTGTTTCCACGACGACGGTCGTTTCTCTGATTGTTCTTTGGAGCTTCAGGTTCTACAACCATCTGTCCTGGCAGAACTTCACCACGGCAGATCCAAACTTTAACGCCCAGTTTGCCGTAAGTTGTCATTGCTTCAACGATTGCATAATCGATGTCGCTGCGCAGTGTATGCAGAGGAACTACGCCTTCAGAGTAGCCTTCGCTACGAGCGATATCTGCACCACCCAGACGTCCAGAAACCATAGTCTTGATTCCCTTAGCGCCTGAACGCATTGTCTGCTGAATAGCACGCTTCTGAGCAGTTCTGAAGCTTGCACGCTGTTCCAGCTGTTCAGCAATCTTGCGAGCAACCAGATGAGCATCCAAATCTGGATTTGCAACTTCAACTGCGCGGATGTTTACATGCTTGCCTCCGCAGAGCTTTTCCAGCTTCTTCTTCAGAGCTGTTACATTGTCACCGTTTGTACCAACGATTACGCCTGGACGAGCAGCACGAATGATGATTTCAACACGGTTCTTTGAACGTTCGATTTCAACTCTGGAAACATAAGCATCGTGCAGTTCCTTGTTCAGGAATTCACGGATTTTGTTATCTTCCAGAAGATATGTTCCATAATCCTTTTCAGCATACCAGCGGCTTTCCCAATCGCGGATGACACCAATACGCATTCCAATTGGACTTACTTTCTGACCCATTGTGTTCTCCCTTCCTAGCGTTCTTCAACCACAACAGTGATGTGGCTTGTGCGCTTCATAATTGCACTTGCGCTTCCTTTTGCACGAGGCATGAAACGCTTCATTGTAACTCCTTCGTTAGCATAGCACGCCTTAACAAACAGCTTGCTTTCATCGAGTGAGTGATTGTTAGTAGCGTTTGCTACTGCTGACTTCAAAACCTTTGCAACTGCATCTGCTGCATGGTTTGGAGTGAACTGCAGAATTGCTGCAGCTTCCTTCACGTCTTTTCCGCGTACCAGGTCAAGAACCAATCTTACCTTACGAGGAGCAATACGTACTGTTTTTGCTGTTGCTTTAACTTCCACGTCTAACTACCTCCTACGCCTTCTTATCGTCGCCATGACCGCCAAACTTGCGAGTTGGGACGAATTCACCCAGCTTATGTCCAACCATATCTTCAGTTACATAAACTGGAACATGTTCCTTACCGTTATATACGGCAAATGTGTGTTCAACGAAGCTTGGGAAAATTGTTGAACGACGAGACCATGTCTTGATAACTTCTTTTTTATTAGCGGCATTCAGAGCGTCTACCTTTTTCATCAGGTGTTCATCTACGAATGGACCTTTTTTCAAACTACGACTCATTTCTTTTTCCTTCCTTTCGCTTACTTACCGTTACGACGTCTTACGATCAGCTTATTAGAAGCATTCTTCGTCTTACGTGTCTTGACACCCATAGCTTTCTTACCCCATGGAGTCATTGGAGACTTACGTCCGATTGGAGTGCGGCCTTCACCACCACCGTGAGGGTGATCGTTAGGGTTCATTACAGAACCACGAACTGTAGGACGAGTACCTGTCCAACGAGTTCTACCAGCTTTACCCAGGTTAACCAGGCTGTGGTCTTCGTTACCAACGATACCAACTGTAGCGCGGCATACACCCAGCACCTTACGTACTTCACCAGATGCAAGACGCAGTGTAACATACTTATCTTCAATACCCAGAATCTGAGCAGAAACACCAGCAGATCTTGCCAGCTGTCCGCCCTTACCAGGCTTCAGTTCAACGTTGTGAATAAATGTACCTTCTGGCATGTTCTTCATCTGGCAGCAGTTACCTACCTTGATGTCAGTTGCATCACCAGATACAACAGTCATTCCAACGCTCAGCCCCTTAGGAGCCAGGATGTATCTCTTTTCACCATCTGCATAGTTCAGCAGAGCGATGTTTGCAGAACGGTTTGGATCGTATTCGATTGTAGCAACCACTGCAGGGATAGCATCTTTATTTCTCTTGAAGTCAATCAGACGGTACTGACGCTTGTGTCCGCCGCCGATATGACGAGTAGTAATACGACCAGTGTTGTTACGTCCACCTGTCTTGCTCAGGTTTTCAACCAGTGAGCGTTCAGGCTTAACAGCAGTGATTTCGTCAAATGCAAGACTTGTCATGCCGCGACGTCCATTAGTCGTCGGTTTGTACTTTTTAATAGCCATTTTGGAATTTCCTCCTTACGCAAACTTTTCCGGGAATAGCGTATCTTCTCCCGATAACATGTGTCTTCGATTAGTCTTCGAAGAGTTTGATTTCCTGACCTGCAGGCAGCTTAACGATAGCTTTTCTTACTGCGTTAGTCTTACCAACGTAGCGGCCCATTCTCTTTGTCTTAGGGCGGCAGTTCAGAATATTAACTGATTCAACCTTAACATTGAAGATTTCTTCAACAGCCTGGCGAACGTTTGTTTTGTTTGATCCCTTTGCAACTTCGAAAGTGATCTTATTTTCAGCATCCATCAGCTGCATTGTCTTTTCAGTGATAATAGGACGGATGATGATATCTCTTGCGTTACTCATTAAGCCCATACCTCCCCAGCTTTAACAGCAGCTGCTTCAGTGAATACAACTTTGTCCGCATTGACAATGTCAAATGTGTTCAAAGCATCAACTGTCAGCATCATTGCATTTGGAATGTTTCTCATTGACAGGAATGCGTTGTCGAAATCTTCTTCAACATCAACAACAAACAGTGTCTTTGTTTCCAGTTCAAATGCATTCATAACTTTGACAAATTCTTTTGTCTTGATTGCGTCGAACTTAACATTTTCAACAACAACCATATTTGCTGCTGCCAGCTTTTCTGACAGAGCAGATCTCAGAGCCAGACGACGTACCTTGCGGTTGAGCTTATAGCTGTAGCTGCGTGGCTTAGGACCAAATGCGATTCCGCCGCCAACCCACTGAGTAGCACGTGTAGAACCCTGACGAGCACGACCTGTGCCCTTCTGGCGCCAAGGCTTCTTACCGCCACCGCTTACTTCAGCACGTGTCTTTGTAGAATGTGTGCCCTGACGAAGACTAGCCTGCTGCATTACGACTGCATCGAAGATAGCCTGCTGATTAGGAGTAATTCCAAATACTTCATCAGCCAGTTCAATAGTTTTTACTTCCTTGGCTTCCAAGCTGTATACTGTAACTGTAGACATTACTTAGCCTCCTCACTTACTGCATAAGAAACAAGTTCTTTTGCAGGAACGCTCTTAACGCGTTTTACTGTAGTCTTGATTTCAACCAGACCACGTCTTGGTCCTGGAACATTACCCTTAACTAAGATGTAGTTGTTTTCTGCATCAACCTTGATAATTTCCAGATTCTGGTTTGTAGTTGTGAAGCAACCGTGCTGACCAGCCATCATAGTACCCTTTTCGATACGTCCGTTGTTACGGCCAGTTGTAGCCAGAGAACCGATGTGTCTAATGTTCTTAGAACCACCGTGGCTCTTAGGTCCCATAGCAGCGTTGTTTCTTACGATTGTTCCGCTGTAACCATGACCTTTGCTGACACCAGTAACGTCAACGATTTCACCAGCGGAAAAGAGATCTGCTTTCACTTCTGCACCAACTTCCAGAGCCATCAGTTCTTCAGACTTGAATTCTCTGACAAAGCGCTTTGCAGCAGTGTTAGCTTTTGAAGCATGTCCCTTCTGTGCCTTGTTTGCAGCCTTTTCGCTCAAATCTTCAAGACCCAGCTGTACAGCTTCGTAGCCGTCGATTTCATTTGTCTTCTTCTGCAGGACAACATTTGGCTTTACTTCGATAACAGTTACTGGAACCAGTGTGCCATCTACTGTGAAAACCTGTGTCATGCCAAGCTTTCTTCCTAAGATTCCTTTCATGATGTTTTACCTCCACCAATTACAATTTGATTTCGATATCGACTCCGCTAGGCAGTTCAAGACGGCTCAGGCTGTCAATTGTTTCGCTAGACGGACCAACGATTTCGATTAATCTCTTATGAGTACGGATTTCGAACTGTTCACGAGAATCTTTGTACTTGTGAACTGCACGAAGAATTGTTACCACCTGTTTTTCAGTTGGCAGTGGAACTGGACCAACAATTTTCTTAGCACCATGAGAAGTTGCTGCTGCAACAATCTTTTCACTTGCCTGATCAAGTGATCTGCTCTCATATGCCTTTAAGCGAATTTTTACGCTATTCTTTGCCATGAAATCTTCCTCCTTCATTTCATCTCTGTTCATAGACAGATTCGCTCTGCGGAAATTCCCTGGAATTTTCACATCGATGACAACGTCTGTCGGTGTGCCAGCAACCTCCCACTTCCACGCGAATGCTTAGATAGTATAACACTGCAAAACCCTTATTGCAAGCACTTTTTTCATTATTTTTTAATGTTTTTTTGAACTTGATTTTCACTGATTTTTTGAACTTTTTTTGCAGTTTTTTTCGTGTTTTTTCACCAAAAATCCGGATTATTTTTATGAAAGCGCTATCTTTTTAGGTATAAAAAAAGCTAGATAATCTAGCTTATAATATTTCTTTTAATTCATTCAGCGATGCAATCATTTGTGTCTCATCACTTGCTAAATGAAGGCGATTCAGATAGATTGCATTCCATCCCACATTTCTTGCACCTAGCACATCATTGACATAATTATCACCAACATACAAGCATTCTTCAGGCTTGCTGTTCAGCTTTTCACACATATAGTCAAAAATACGACTATCTGGCTTATCAATTCCCACTTCCCCTGATACAACACTCAATTCAAACAAATTTAAGATTCCTGTTGATTCCAGCTTTCTTCTCTGAGAGATTGGTGAACCATTAGTTAAAATAGCCATGCGATACTTTTTCCTCAAATATAATAGTGTGTCTTTCACATCATCAAATAGATAAACAACACTTCCACTGATTGTCGTCCAGTAATTGCTCAGCTCTTCTGAGCTCATACATGTCACTTCATACTTCTCGCAGTACTTTTTAAACGAAACACTTCTTGATACCGTACCATTATCATCCCACATTAAAATATCTCTAATTGCTTGATCCTTTAATTCTTTTTTATGTTCAGGCAATGTTGCAGCGATACGTTCCTTTAACATTTCTGTAAATGCTCGCTGACGATCAATCAGTGTATTATCTAAATCAAATACTATCACACTTGGTTTTTTCATATTCTCACCCAATGGCATCATAACAGACAAAAAAGAACCTGACAACTATAAGATGTCAGGTAATTCTTCAATTCCATATATTCTAGGAATATCCATATCAGTTTTTAATAGAGAGTCACTGTGAAGCCAAATCGGTTTCATGCCACAGCGAACAGCACCAAGAATGTCCGTTGAGAAAGTATCACCCACAAAATACGCTTCTTCTGGTTTTATTCCCATTTTTTCACACGCAATTTCAAAAATACGAGGATCTGGTTTATGAATACCATGTTCTCCAGAAACTACAATAACTTCAAAATACGATTCACAGCCGCTCAGTTCTACTTTCCTGCGCTGCATATGAGGATACCCATTAGTCAACAACCCTAAACGGTATTTTTTCGATAATTTTTCCAAAGTTGATGCACTCTCTTTAAACGGACGTGTATAATCTCCAAAGCACTGAACCCAGCGATCTGTCAATATCTGAACCAGCGATTCATCCAGCTGATACGCCTTACAGAATCTCCCAAAAACATGATCTTTTCCAATTGTTCCGTATTCATCCAGAATCATTAAACGCTGTACAGCTGTTTCATATTCAATCGAAAGCTTTTCCCACTCAGGAAATAGATCAGATACCATTTCACTATAAATATCATAAGCCGCCGCCTGACGATCAATCAATGTGTTATCTAAATCAAAGAATATTGCTTTCATCTCCATAGACAAATTCGCTCTCCTTATTAACCTCTAATCGATTTTCTTTCGCCCAATGATACAGCTGAGCAACTGTCTGATTAATATATGGCTGTAATAGTGTTGCGCCAAAACCAAGTGTAAGGAAAGCAGTAAACGCTACAAGAAAATGCCACAAAATAAACGATAAGCCCAGCACAAAGATATCAAAGCGAATGCCAACTGCCATTTTTTCTGACATTTCCAAGATTTCATCCGCTTCCAGATCTGGATAATCACTTAAAAGATACGGAACAAAATAATAGCTGTAAGCCTTCATAACCCCTGGTACAATTAGCAAAAGCGTCCATAGCGCAACCTTCAATTCCATAATAGCCATTACTTTTACATTGTGACCATAGTTATACTTAAATCCACTCCACAAATCATCAAAGCTTTCTTCATTGTAAGTACAGTGTTTAAAATAACAGTTGATACCTACTGTAGCAGGATTTATCACAAAGAAATTCCACAGCAGCCCTAAAACCGCAGCAGGACCAGCCATCATCAATGCTTTTTGATAATTTACACTTTGAGATACTCTACCAAAAAGAGTCATTACAGCTCTTTTTTCTTCAGTATCAATAGAAATATCAAGCATAGACACCGTTAAAAACGAAGCAATCAAACAAACCAGCACCATTTGAAAATATTTACTTCTCATGATCGCTTTTGCCTGACTTTTCAATTCAGAACGAATAAACATACATTCACCACCATTCAAGATGAACTTATTTTATCATACAGAATAAGAAAAAGGAACTCTTACGAGTTCCTTTGATTTTTCATTAATTACTTAATGATTTCAGTAACGTTACCTGAACCTACTGTACGTCCGCCTTCACGAATAGAGAACTTAGTTCCCTGTTCAACTGCGATTGGAGCAATCAGTTCAACAGTCATGTTGACATGGTCACCAGGCATTACCATTTCTGTACCTTCTGGCAGAGTGATAACACCAGTTACGTCAGTTGTACGGAAGTAGAACTGAGGACGGTAGTTAGAAACGAATGGAGTGTGACGTCCACCTTCTTCTTTAGTCAGGATATACACCTGAGCCTTGAAGTTTGTGTGTGGAGTTACGCTTCCTGGCTTAGCCAGAACCTGTCCACGCTGAATTTCATCACGGTTTACACCACGGAGCAGAGCACCGATGTTGTCACCTGCTTCAGCGAAGTCAAGCAGCTTACGGAACATTTCGATACCTGTAACAGTAGTCTTACGAGTGTCACGGATACCAACGATTTCAACTTCTTCACCAAGCTTCAGGATACCACGTTCAACACGTCCTGTAGCAACTGTACCACGACCTGTGATTGTGAATACGTCTTCTACAGACATCAGGAATGGCTTATCAGCTTCACGAGCTGGGTCAGGAATGTATGCATCAACTGCATCCATCAATTCCTGTACTTTTTCTTCCCATTCAGGTTCACCGTTCAATGCTCCCAGAGCAGAACCGCGGATTACAGGAGCGTTATCGCCGTCGAATCCATATTCAGACAGCAGTTCGCGAACTTCCATTTCAACCAGGTCAACGAGTTCTTCATCATCAACCATATCGCACTTGTTCAGGAATACGCAGATGTAAGGAACACCTACCTGACGAGACAGCAGGATGTGTTCACGAGTCTGAGGCATTGGTCCATCAGTTGCAGCAACAACCAGGATAGAACCATCCATCTGTGCAGCACCTGTGATCATGTTCTTAACATAGTCAGCATGTCCTGGGCAGTCAACGTGAGCATAGTGACGCTTTTCAGTTTCATATTCTACGTGAGCTGTGTTGATAGTGATACCACGTTCTTTTTCTTCTGGAGCACCATCGATCTGATCATATGCCATTGCCTTAGCTCCACCCTTCTTAGCCAGGTAGTTAGTAATAGCAGCAGTCAGAGTTGTCTTACCATGGTCAACGTGTCCGATTGTACCAACGTTAACATGGGTTTTGGATCTGTCAAATTTAGCTTTTGCCATTGTGCAAATTCCTCCTATTAATTTCTTTGCTTTGATATGCACTTCGCATATCCTATTTTAAATTAAATGTCAATTAAAATCAACACTAATCTTATTCGTCGCCAGACATTTTCTTAGCAACTTTTTCAGCGATGTTCTTAGGAACTTCTGAATAGTGGTCCATCTGCATTACGTAGTTACCACGTCCCTGTGTAAATGAACGCAGGTCTGTAGCGTAACCAAACATTTCAGACAGAGGTACATAAGCCTTAACTGTAATTGCATTGTGCTTTTCTTCCTGATCGCGGATCTGACCACGGCGCTTAGTAATATCGCCCATTACAGAACCCAGGTAATCAGCTGGTGCAGTTACATCTACAGCCATGATTGGTTCAAGCAGAACAGCCTTACACTTCTTAGCAGCTTCCTTCAGCGCCATTGATGCAGCAACCTTAAATGCCATTTCAGAAGAGTCGACTTCATGGTAAGAACCATCGAACAAAGTAGCCTTGATGTCTACGATTGGATAACCATAAACCAGACCGTTGTTCAGCGCTGCAGTCAAACCTTCCTGAGTTGGCTTGATGTATTCGCGTGGAACTGTACCACCGACAACAGCATCGACGAACTCGAAGCCCTTGCCTTCTTCGTTTGGTTCAAACTTAATCCATACGTGACCATACTGACCACGACCACCAGACTGACGTACAAACTTACCTTCGCAGTCTGCAGCCTGACGGATTGTTTCACGATATGCAACCTGAGGAGCACCTACATTACATTCAACACGGAATTCACGGCGCATACGGTCAACGATGATATCCAGGTGGAGTTCACCCATACCAGCGATGATTGTCTGTCCAGTTTCTTCATCTGTGTATGTCTTAAATGTAGGGTCTTCTTCAGCCAGTTTGCCCAGGGCAATACCCATCTTGTCAGAGTCAGCCTTAGTTCTAGGTTCAACTGACATCTGGATAACTGGTTCAGGGAATACCATGTTTTCCAAAATAATTGGAGAGTTTTCAGCACACAGAGTATCACCTGTAGTTGTTGACTTCAGACCAACAGCTGCGGCGATGTCACCAGAGTAAACCTTAGCGATTTCTGCACGGTGGTTTGCATGCATCTGAACGATACGACCGAAACGTTCACGAACATCCTTAGTAGCATTCAGTACATAGCTACCAGCATCAGCAGTACCTGAGTATACACGGAAGTATGTCAGACGTCCTACGAATGGGTCAGTAGCAACCTTGAATGCCAGCGCTGAGAATGGTTCGTTGTCATCAGCGTGACGTTCTTCTTCAACACCATCTTCTGTAATACCCTTGATTGCAGGGATATCCAGTGGAGATGGCAGGTAATCAATAACTGCGTCCAGTACCAGCTGAACACCCTTGTTCTTATATGCAGAACCGCACAGAACAGGGAAGAAATCAGCAGAACATACACCCTTACGGATTGCAGCCTTGATCATTTCAATACTAGGTTCTTCACCTTCAAGAACCATCATCATCAGTTCATCATCATAGTCAGCAATCTGTTCCAACAGTTCCATACGAAGTGCTTCCACTTCATCCTGGTATTCAGCAGGAACTTCTGAAACTAAGATATCAGTTCCGAGGTCGTTCTTGTATGAATAGTGTTTTCTTTCGATGATATCGATAATTCCACGGAATGTGCTTTCAGCACCGATTGGCATCTGAATTGCAGCTGCCTTGGCACCTAAACGGTCTCCGATAGATTTTACTGACATCATGAAGTCAGCACCTGTAGCGTCCATCTTATTACAGAAAACGATACGAGGTACACCATAACTTGTAGCCTGGCGCCATACAGTTTCAGTCTGTGGTTCTACGCCAGCTTTTGCATCCAGAACAGTAACCGCACCATCCAGTACACGAAGTGAACGTTCAACTTCAACTGTGAAGTCTACGTGCCCCGGTGTATCGATGATGTTGAGGCGGTGTCCCTTCCAGTGAGCTGTTGTTGCAGCGGAAGTGATAGTGATACCACGTTCCTGTTCCTGCGCCATCCAGTCCATCTGAGAAGCACCATCGTGTGTTTCACCCAGCTTGTGAGTAACACCAGTGTAATAAAGGATACGTTCGGTTGTAGTTGTCTTACCAGCATCGATGTGAGCCATGATACCGATATTTCTTGTATTTGCTAGTGAATATTCACGTGCCATAATCGAACACTCCTTTCAAATTACCAGCGATAATGTGCAAATGCCTTGTTAGCTTCTGCCATTCTATGAGTATCATCTTTCTTCTTAACAGAAGCACCTGTTCCGTTAGCAGCATCGATGATTTCATTGGCAAGTCTCAGTTCCATTGTCTTTTCGCTTCTCAGACGGCTATAGTTTACCAGCCATCTCAGACCGAGAGTCAGACGACGTTCAGCAGATAATTCTACTGGTACCTGGTAGTTAGCTCCACCTACACGGCGAACTTTCAGTTCCAGTAAAGGCATGATGTTTTCAAGTGCCTGTTCGAACACTTCCATTGGCTGACGACCAGTCTTTTCTTCAACGATATCAAATGCGTTGTAAAGAATAGTCTGTGCAACACCGCGCTTACCATCCAGCATGATCTTGTTGATCAAACGAGTAACAAGCTTAGAATTGTAAATTGGATCGACCAGCACATCTCTTTTTGCTATATAACCTTTTCTTGGCATGTCATTTCCTCCTTACTTCTTGACCTTTGGTTTCTTTGCCCCGTACAGAGAACGGCTCTGGTTACGGTTAGCAACACCAGCACAGTCAAGTGTACCACGGATGATGTGGTAACGAACCCCTGGCAAGTCCTTAACACGACCGCCACGGATCAGAACAACGCTATGTTCCTGCAGATTGTGTCCGATACCTGGGATGTAAGCAGTAACTTCCATACCATTGCTCAGACGAACACGAGCGTATTTACGAAGAGCTGAGTTTGGTTTCTTAGGAGTCATAGTACCTACACGAGTGCAGACACCACGCTTCTGAGGTGAAGAAATAGATGTAGCTTTGCGCTGCAGGGAGTTGTAACCTCTGTTCAAAGCTGGAGACTTAGACTTCCATACTTTGTTTGTACGTCCCTTGCGAACTAACTGGTTAATAGTTGGCATTAGTATTTTTCTCCTTCCAGATTTCTATGCACACATATCCAAGTGTGTCATTTACTAGCCTAATAATTAGTTTCCTTTCGGAAACCAATTCTCGCTAAGCTTCCATATGATACTACACCCTCACTTTCATGTCAATCATTTTTTAATTTTATTTTCGTTATTTTTTGAACCTTCTCTAGATTGAAAGTTCTAAGCAAGTATGAAATAATTTGTTTAGCACTTAAATATACAATAAAGGAGACCAACTATGAAACGTTCAGAAATCAACAAAGCTTTGCATGAACTTGAAGCAATGTGCGAAAAGCATCACTGCTACCTTCCACCATTCTGTCACTTTACTCCAGAACAGTGGCAAAACATTGGTCATGAATATGATGAAGTCAGAGACTGTATGCTCGGATGGGATATTACAGACTATGGCTTAGGCAACTTTGATAAGTTTGGTTTCTCCTTGATCACCATCCGTAATGGAAACCGTGCTATGGCTGACAAATATCCAAAAGTATATGCCGAAAAACTCCTTTATTTAAAGGAAGGTCAATATGCACCAAATCATTTCCATTGGTATAAAACTGAAGACATCATTAATCGAGGCGGCGGAAATGTACTGATTCGTGTTTACAACAGTCTTCCAAATGAAGAAATTGACTATGAATCAGATGTTACTGTGCATACAGATGGAAGAACATATACAGTTCCTGCAGGTACACAAGTTCGTTTAACGCCAGGAGAAAGCATCCACATTCAGCAATATATGTATCATGACTTCTCCATCGAAGAAGGTACTGGACCTGTTCTGTTAGGTGAAGTCAGCCAGTGTAATGACGATAATACTGACAATCGCTTCAATCCTCCTGTTGGACGCTTCCCTGAAATTGAAGAAGATGAGGCTCCATATCGTCTTTTGTGCAATGAATATCCAAAGGCAAAATAATCTCTCAAGGAAATCTCTGGATTTCCTTTTTTAAACAAGATAGTGACGAATTAAAATAATTCGTCATTTTTCATAGCGCTAAGCTATGACCTGACCTGTATCTTGCCAGATCAGTATCTTTCAACTATCTTCTCTTCCTGCTCGTAAGCCTTTGGCGAAGTCGATCTGTTGAAAGAATCGTTGTGGTTAAAATCACTCCAAGTTCATCCTGTCTCAAAGCACATCATCTTCCAGTGATGTAAATCCAGCATAGGTTGAAATGATTTTTTTTAGTTTTGTTTACTTATTCACTTACTTTCTTTTCTTATATCTCATCAACATATCCACATCCTTTTCGTGTGATCACATACGATGCTGCCATATGGACACTGCATCCCATACACTTCAACCACTTATCTTTTGCGATCCTGCTTGTATACGCAGGATCTATTTCTTTTATCGCGATTCTTTCTTTTCTACATCTGCTTTTGAGTGCTTCTGTGATTTGTGTGTAGGCAAACTCTGAGAGTGTCTGATTCTTCAGCACTTTTCTTTTAGGCCTCAACTCTTGAACTTCCTTCAAATAATCCTTTTCAGTCTGTTTTCCCTGTTTTGTCTTTTCAATGAGCTTTTTCAGTTTTATATCGATT
>JAFULN010000038.1 GCA_017473335.1 Erysipelotrichaceae bacterium | reverse complement strand
GTGATCCATAATAAAAACCTCCTTCTATACAGATCGTAGTCAATTATAGAAAGAGGTTAATACTCCATCAACTACTGGGGATAATCAGCTCCCCACCAGATGAAGTAGATGGTCCCCAAACCCAGAAAGTGGTGGATACTTAATAAAGCGAGACAGGCACTTTGCGGTGCCTGTTTTTCTTGTGGGTTTTGTGATATTGTTGGTGTGTGGAGGTTTGAGGTATGAATGAACTTGAACAAAGACTAGGAAGACTTGAAACAGAAAAACAGAACATGAATACGATTGATATTGATTTGGGGTCGACTAAAGAAGTGCTTGAAATGATCAATCGTGAAGATCAGACTGTGGCATATCGAATTGCAGAGAAAATGGATGAAATCACAGCGCTGACAGATGCTTATGTGAAAACGATTCAGCAGGGAGGGAGAGTGTTTTATATAGGCGCTGGAACAAGTGGCCGTTTAGCGTTTGTGGATGCTGCAGAACTTATTCCAACTTATGGGATACCTGAGGGATTGGTTGAAGGAATCATGTGTGGTGGACTTCCTGCAATGAGACGTGCAAAAGAACATGCTGAAGATCATGCGGAGGAAGGAACTCACGATTTAAAAGAAAGAGGCTTCTGTGAAAAAGATATGCTGATTGGTGTAGCTGCCTCAGGAAGGACTCCTTATGTTGTGAATGGCCTGACTTATGCAAAGTCATTAGGTGCATTGACGGGTAGTATATCTTGTGTGTCAAATGCAGAAATATCTGCAATGGTTGATTATCCAGTGGAAATTGTTGTGGGTCAGGAAGTTGTGTTAGGTTCAACACGTATGAAATCAGGAACAGCTCAGAAACTGGTGCTGAATATGGTTTCTACAGCCGCAATGATTCGATTAGGACGAACTTACAAGAATTATCTGGTGTATGGTCTGGCTACAACAGAAAAAGGCAAGATACGAATTATAAGAATGCTTGCGAATGAATGTGGTGTTTCTTTTGAAGAGGCGGGTCGTGTGTTTGAAGAAACGAATAAAAACTCTTTGATTGCGATGTGCATGCTGAAGAGTGGATATACAAAAGAAGAAGCTGAGCAGCTTTTAAAAAAATATAATGGAAGACTGAGAGATGCTTTGATTTCTGAGGGGTTTGAAACACGATAAAAATATTAAAAAACTCTTGACATTATTAAGCTATCTGGTATTATATATGCGTTATCAATATACCATAGACAGTAACGGCAAGTGCTTAATCATGTTACCGAGGTAAAATTCGTAAAAAACTTTTTGATGCGATTTTTTAGCCCATACTGTCTAAGTGTGGGTTTTTATTTACGTGAGTATATTGATGTAGAAAACGGAGGTTAGTGTCAATGAATCAAGCGGTATTAGACGCAAAGATCCAGCTGGTTAATGAAGTTAGTGAAAAGTTTTCCAGCAGTGCTTCTGCAGTTGTAGTTGAATATCGTGGTCTGACAGTTGCTGAAGTTACTGAACTGAGACGTGAACTTCGTAAGGAAGGTGTAGACTTCAAGGTTTACAAGAACGGAGTTTCTCGTCGTGCTGCTGAACAGGCAGGGTACGGTGACCTCAATGATCAGCTGACAGGTCCTAATGCGATCGCATTCTCTACTGATGCAGTTGCTCCTAGCCGTGTTCTCTCAAAGTTTGCTAAAAAACACGATAAGCTCGTATTAAAGGGCGGCGTTGTTGAAGGCAAAGTTGTAGGACTCGACACAATTAAAGAACTCGCCGGCCTGCCTAATAGAGAAGGCATGCTGTCCATGCTGTTGAGCTGTCTGCAGTCACCTGTAAGAAGCTTCGCATGTGCTGTTAAAGCAGTTGCGGATGCTAAGGGTGGAGCAGATGCTGCAGAAGAAGCTGCTCCAGCAGAAGCTGAAGCGTAAATTTTAAGGAGGAAAATTACAATGGCAAAAATCAATCATGAAGATATCCTGGCGTATCTTGAAGAAGCTACAATCCTTGAACTGAACGATCTGGTCAAGGCTATCGAAGAAAAGTTCGGCGTTACAGCTGCTGCTCCAGTTGCAGTTGCTGCTGCTCCAGCTGAAGAAGAAAACAAAGGACCAGTTGAAGTATCTGTATTCCTGAAGGAAGTTGGTGCTTCTAAGGTTGGTGTAATCAAGGTTGTTCGTGAACTGACAGGCCTTGGTCTGGTTGATGCTAAGAAGCTGGTTGACAACCTGCCTAGCGCAATCAAAGAAAACGTTAGCGAAGAAGTTGCAAAAGAAGTTAAAGAAAAACTGGAAGCAGCTGGCGCTACTGTTGAAGTTAAGTAATTTAATTTCAGAAGAAACTAGCATATGAAAAAGTCTTATAAGCCGAACTTTATGTTTGGCTTTTAAGCCCTTTAATGAGGAGGTAAGTGATGGGACATTACTTCGATGAAAATCCTCAAACTGCTCATAACCGGAAAGAAATTTCTTTCCGGTTTTCGAGCGTTAATTACACCTTTGTTACAGATACAAATATGTTTTCTAAAGATAAGGTGGATACAGGCACTCAGATTTTGCTGGATGCAGTTGTGAAACATGGCGTTGGCAACAAGGTTCTTGATCTGGGCTGCGGTTATGGCGTTGTAGGCGTTGTACTGAATCGTACTTTCGGGTGTGAGGTTGATGCCTGTGATGTCAATCGCAGAGCGGTGGAAAGCAGTGTTTCTAATGCGCAAAGAAACAATGCGAAAGTACGTGCGGTTGTTTCAGATGGTTTTGAGAATCTGACAGACAAGTATGATGATATCGTGCTTAATCCGCCGATTCGTGCGGGTAAGGCGGTGATTTATCGCTTGTTTGAAGAGAGTTATGAACATCTGAATGACGGCGGAAAGCTGTGGATTGTGATTCGCAAGCAGCATGGTGCGCTGAGTGCTGAGAAAAAACTGAAAGAATTATTTAACTCTGTTGAGCTTGTGGATAGAGACAAAGGATTTCATGTCTATATGTCCACTCGTTGACAAATTCACAATTTTGTGATAATATTTTAAACTGAAATATAGTAAAATGCACAAAATGGGGGAAAAGTCCCTTTTTGTGCGTTGCATAGGCAAGAAAGGATGGCGACCATGGCACAAGAAAAAAGCTACCGTATGGTACAATTAGGGAAAAAGGCAACACGCCGTGACTATTCTAAAGTTAGCGGTGACCTTGAATTGCCGAATCTCGTTGAGATTCAAACGGATTCTTATGACTGGTTCTTAAAAGAAGGGATCAGAGAAGTATTCGAAGACATTTACCCGATCTGCAACTATGCTGGAAACATCAAACTGAAATTCATTGATTATGAATTTGGGGAACCAAAGTACAACGTCAGCGAATGCAAGTACCGTGAAGCCAATTATGCGGCTCCTTTAAAGGCTAAGATGGAACTGGAAATCATGGACAATGAGACTGGTGAAGTCATGACCAAGTGGGAAGACGTTTTCCTGGGCGATTTCCCATTAATGACACCTACAGGAACATTTATTATCAACGGTGGTGAACGTGTTATCGTTTCACAGATCGTTCGTTCACCTGGTGCGTATTTTGACCTGATTTCTGAAGCGAAAACTGGTAAGGATACATATACAAGTGAACTGATTCCTAGCCGTGGAACATGGCTGGAACTGATGACAGACTCTAAGAAGGCTGCTTTAGGGCGCTTGATGCAGATGTCTGTTGACCGTAAGCGTAAGATTCTCTCTACAGTTCTGTTTAAGGCTGTAGGTGCTAGCTTGAACCTGCATCAGGCTGAAGATGCATTTGATACAGCAGGAATCAAAGTGTTCCTGAAGTCAATGGGTCTTGATGTCTTTGAGGATGTAGTTGTTGAAGGTGAAGCAAGAGAATTCTTGAATCTGTATATGCTTCTGTATACTGCAATGTTTGGTAATTATGAAGAACTGCGCAATACACTGGATGCAGATAAGATCAAGACAACAAGCGAATCACTGCTGGCAATCTATGAAAACCAGCGTTCTGATGAAGTCCCTACGATTGATGGTGCTATCAACCTGATGAATGCTAAGTTCTTTGACCACAGACGTTATGACCTGACAAAGGCTGGACGTTATAAACTGGGCAAGAAGCTGGCTTTAGTTGATCGTATGGAAAATGCTGTGGCTGCAGAAGATGTTCTGGCAGCTGATGGCAGCGTAATCTACCCTGCAGGCACTTTTATCTCCAAGGCAGAACGTAATGTGTTGAAAGTGGAATTGGCTAAGGGTTCTCATGTTACAGCTTATCCATTCAACCATTTGTTTTCTCATCCTGAAACTATTATGGTTCCAACATCGTCAACTCATGCACTGGTTGGACGTGTATTGGCAACTGATTTGGATGGAGACACTGTACAGCTTGAAAAGGGTACAGTACTGACTCAGGAAGATACTTTGGCTTTGGCTAAGGAATTTACTGAAGTTAAGATTTATGGAGGCATTATCGCAAATCCTGTTGTGTTGACTCGTGAGAATGCGAATGCTGTGCTGAACTATGGTCCTCGTCTGTATGAAATTGGACGTGTGACAGTAGCAGGCAAAGACTTGGAAATGGATGGCGAACTTGCAGTTGACCGCTATCTGCCAGATGCAGAAATGAGCAAGCTGACTGTTTCTGTCAAGGAAGCAATTGCTCGTGAAGTTCTGAAGTCAGAAGTGACAGTTTGGCTTGTGGGTGCTGCAGTATCACGCATCAAGATCAAGCCTTCCGTTGACAGTGACCATGTTGTTACTGTTGTGGGTATTGATCCGCTCAACCCTAAGAAAACAATTACGATTTCCGACATGTATGCATTCTACAGCTACCAGCTGAACATGCTGGATGGTGTAGGATCTGTCGATGATATCGATATGCTGGGCAACCGTCGTATTCGTACAGTGGGAGAACTTATTCAGAATCAGTTCAGAATGGGTCTGTCTCGTATGGAACGTGTTGTTAAGGAAAGAATGTCAATTGCAGAAGTTTCTGGTTTAACACCTAAACAGCTGACGAACATTCGTCCTTTGACTGCTGCGATTAAGGAATTCTTCTCTTCTTCTCAGCTGTCACAGTTCATGGACCAGCAGAATCCTCTGGCTGAACTTACTAACAAGCGTCGTATTTCAGCTTTGGGACCTGGAGGTCTGACTCGTGAACGTGCTGGATTTGAAGTTCGTGACGTTCACAACTCTCACTATGGACGTATTTGTCCAATTGAAACACCTGAAGGTCCAAACATTGGTTTGATTTCTAACTTGACAACTTATGCACGTGTGAATGAATATGGTTTCATTCAGACTCCATATCGTCTAGTTAAAGATGGCCGTGTGACTGAAGAGGCTGTTTATCTGTCTGCCGATGAAGAAAATGATTATGTCATTGCTCAGGCCAACGAAGTTGTCGATGGTGAACTGGTCAATGAACAGATCGTTGCTCGTATTGCGGGTGAAACTGTTCTGGCTCGTAAAGAACAGATTGAACTGGCGGACGTTTCGCCGAAGCAGATCGTTTCCGTGGCTACTGCATGTATCCCATTCTTGGAAAACGATGACTGTACTCGTGCGCTGATGGGTGCAAACATGCAGCGTCAGGCTGTTCCTCTGTTGAATCCTCATTCTCCATTTGTTGGTACTGGTATTGAACATCGTATCGCTACTGACTCTGGAAGCGGTGTGGTTGCAACAGAAAACGGTATTGTCACTTATGTAGATGCATCTAAGATTGAAGTCACTGGAGATTCTGGTGAAAAGAAAGTATATGAACTGACTAAGTTCAGACGTTCCAACGCAGGAACATGTCTGAATCAGCGTCCTATCGTTAAGCATGGTGAACGTGTTGAACGCGGTGATATCATCGCTGATGGTCCTTCTATGCAAAACGGTGAGCTGGCACTTGGTCAGAACGTAACAATTGCCTTCATGACATGGCATGGATATAACTATGAAGATGCGATCATCATGTCTGAAAGAATGGTAAAAGAAGATGTTTATACTTCTATCCATATTGAAGAATATGATATCGAATGCCGTGATACAAAGCTCGGACCTGAAGAAATCACTCGTGATATTCCAAACGTTAGCGAAAACGCATGTCGTCATCTGGATGGACGCGGTATCGTTATGGTCGGTGCTGAAGTTAAGGAAGGCGATATCCTGGTAGGTAAAGTAACTCCTAAGGGACAGAGCGAAATTTCTCCTGAAGAAAAACTGCTGCTGGCTATCTTTGGTGAAAAGAGCCGTGAAGTTCGCGACAACTCACTGAAGGTTCCTCATGGCGGTGCTGGTATTGTTCAGTCTGTAAGAATCTTCAAACGTTCTGAAGGACATGAACTTCCTCCTGGTGTCAATGAAGTCGTTAAGGTCTATATCGTTCAGAAGCGTAAGATTTCTGAAGGGGACAAGATGGCTGGACGTCATGGTAACAAGGGGGTTATCTCTAAGATTCTGCCTGTAGAAGATATGCCTTACATGCCAGATGGAACACCTGTAGATATCATGCTGAACCCATTTGGGGTACCTTCACGTATGAATATCGGTCAGGTGCTTGAAATTCACCTTGGTTTCGCTGCAAAGAAACTGGGTGTAAAGTTTGCAACTCCTGTATTTGATGGTATCAGCAATGATGAATTGAAGGCTATCATGAATGAAGCTGAAATGACTCAGGATGGTAAGATTATCCTGCATGATGGTAAGACTGGTGAACCATACGATGAAAGAATCTCTGTTGGTGTCATGTATATGATCAAGCTGGCTCACATGGTTGACGACAAGCTGCATGCACGTGCTACAGGTCCTTACTCATTAGTTACTCAGCAGCCTCTGGGTGGTAAAGCTCAGAATGGTGGTCAGCGTTTCGGAGAAATGGAAGTATGGGCACTTGAAGCATATGGTGCTGCACATACTCTGCAGGAAATTCTGACTGTTAAGTCCGATGATATCGTAGGACGTACAAAGACTTACGAAGCAATCATTAAGGGCAAACCTCTTCCTGAACCTGGTATTCCTGAATCATTTAGAGTTATGAAGCATGAACTTCAGGCTTTGGCTTTGGATGTTAAGATGCTGGATGAAGATGGCAATGAAGTTGATCTTCAGAGAATGGAAGAAGCAGATGCACAGGAAGTTGAAACAATTGCAACTTTGGTCAATGACACTACTGGTTTGACTGTGGTGGAAGAAGATGATCTTCCTGAAGCAGCACAGGTAGGCTTTGACTATGAGGATTAAGGAATAGGGGGACGAAACATGAGTGTTAATAAATTTGCAGCAATGCAGGTTGGTCTTGCCTCTCCAGATAGAATCCGTGAATGGTCTTATGGTGAAGTAAAGAAGCCTGAAACGATTAACTATCGTTCTCAAAAACCTGAAAGAGATGGACTTTACTGTGAACGTATTTTCGGTCCTTCAAAAGACTGGGAATGCTACTGCGGTAAATATAAAAAGGTACGCTATAAAGGCGTTATCTGTGACCGATGCGGTGTTGAAATCACTAAGTCAAGCGTTCGTCGTGAACGTATGGGTCACATTGAACTGGCTGCGCCGGTAGCGCATATCTGGTATCTGCGCGGTATTCCTAGCCGTATGGCACTGCTTCTGAATGTAGCGCCTAAGGCTTTGGAAGAAGTTGTATATTTCGTATCATGGGTTGTAACAGATCCAATGGATACTCCATTAGCTCATAAGCAGGTTATCTCTGAAAGAGAATACCGTGAGTTTACTGCAATCTATGGTCCTGGCAGTTTCACTGCCAAGACTGGTGCAGAAGCTGTTCTGACATTGCTTGAACAGGTGGACCTGAATAAGGAACACAGTGAAGTTATGAAGGAACTGGAAGGTGCTAATGGTGACAAGCGTAAGAAACTGATCAAGCGCTTGGAAACAATTGATGCATTCTTGAATTCAGACAATAAGCCTGAATGGATGATTCTGACTGCATTGCCAGTCATTCCGCCTGATCTGCGTCCTATGCTGCAGCTGGATGGCGGACGTTTTGCGACAAGTGACCTCAACGATCTGTATCGTCGTGTTATTACTCGTAACAACCGTTTGAAAAAGCTGCTGGAACTGGGTACGCCTGCAATCATCGTACAGAACGAAAAGCGTATGCTTCAGGAAGCTGTCGATGCTTTGATTGACAATGGACGTCGTTCTAAGCCAATCACTGGAGCTGGTGGACGTGCACTGAAATCTCTGTCTCACTCTTTGAAGGGTAAGCAGGGGCGTTTCCGTCAGAACTTGCTGGGTAAGCGTGTTGACTTCTCTGGTCGTTCTGTAATCGCAGTTGGACCAGATTTGAAGATGTATCAGTGCGGTATTCCTCGTGAAATGGCAATTCAGCTGTATAAGCCATTTGTCATTAACGAAATCGTAAATCAGGAAATTGCATCAAATCCTAAGACAGCTGAAAAACTGATTGAACGTCAGGATTCACGTGTCTGGGATATCGTGGAACAGGTTATCGATAATCATCCTGTATTCCTGAACCGTGCGCCTACGCTGCACCGTTTGGGTATTCAGGCATTTAAGCCAAAACTGGTTGAAGGACGTGCAATTCGTCTGCATCCACTGGTATGTACTGCGTTTAACGCGGACTTCGACGGTGACCAGATGGCGGTGCACCTGCCACTGAGCGAAGAAGCTCGTGCAGAAGCAGAAATTCTGATGCTTGGTTCTAACAACATCCTTGGTCCTAAGGATGGTAAGCCTATCGTTACTCCTGGTCAGGACATGGTTCTGGGTAACTTCTATGTAAACATGGAAGAAACAGCTGCTGAATTCTATGCAAAAGCAGAACAGCTGGAAGCTCTGGGAGATCATGAAGGTGCTGAAATGTGGAGACGTTTCGGTGACAATGAAGGTCATGTTTATAAGAACACAGATGAAGTTCTGATGGCATATCAGAGCAAGATTATCCATCTGCACACTCGTATTGTGCTGAAGGGTTCTACTGTGGGCAAGACATGCTTCACTGAAAAGCAGAATAACAGCTATCTGGTAACTACAGTTGGTAAGGTTATTTTCAACTCTGTATTCCCTGCAGATTTCCCTTACATCAACCGTGTTACAAAGGATGGCTCAACACTGAAAGCTACACCAGATGACTACTTCCTGGCTCCAGGATGCAACATCAAGGAAGCTGTTGCGGCTATGCCAATCAATCCTGAATTTGGCAAGAAGCAGCTCTCTATGGTTATCGCTGAAGTGTTTGAAAAGTATCGTACAGAAGGTACATCTGATATCCTTGACAAGATTAAGGATATGGGATTTGAGTACTCTACAGTTGCAGGTATGACAGTATCACTGGCAGATATCAACGTAGCACCTCATAAGCATGAATATGTATCTGAAGGCCGTGAAAAGGCTGATCAGCTGCAGAGACTGCTGAAAAGAGGTCTGCTGACTCTGCCTGAATGGGAACGTCATTTCTCAAAACTGTGGGACGATATCAAAAATAAGATTGGGGACGACGTAATGGGCTCTTTGCCTCGTAAAAACCCAATCAACATGATGGCTGTATCTGGTGCCCGTGGTAACAAGTCGCACTTTACACAGCTGGCTGGTATGCGTGGTCTGATGGCTCGTCCTAACCAGTCTAAATCTAGAAAAGATTATCAGCCTTCAATCATCGAAGTTCCTATCTACTCTTCATTCCGTGAAGGTATGAGCGTATCCGAGTTCTTTATCGGTACTCATGGTGTACGTAAGGGGCTGACTGATACTGCGTTGAAGACTGCTGAATCTGGATACTTGACTCGTCGTCTGGTTGACGTTGCTCAGGACGTAATCGTTTCTGAAGATGACTGTCAGACAGATAGAGGATATTTGGTTGAAGCTCTGATTGACCGTAAGAACAACACAGAAATTGAAAGTCTGTTTGATCGTATCGTAGGACGTTTCAGCCGTGAAGAAATCGTACATCCTGAAACGAAGGAAGTACTTGTTGAAGCAGACAGCTTTATTGATGATGCAACTGCTAAGAAGATTGTTAAGTCTGGTATTACTCAGGTTTATATTAGAAATACATTCACTTGTGAAAGTACAACTGGTGTTTGCCGTAAGTGTTATGGACGTAACATGGCTACTGGTAAGATTGTTGAAATTGGTGAATCTATTGGTATCATGGCTGCCCAGTCTATCGGGGAACCTGGTACACAGCTGACAATGCGTACATTCCATACTGGTGGGGTTGCCTCAGGTTCTGACGGGGATATCACTCAGGGTCTTCCTCGAGTTGAAGAACTGTTTGAAGCTCGTACACCTAAGAAAGTTGCTGTACTGGCAAAAATCGATGGTGAAATTACTGAGGTTACAAACACTGAAACTGGTACTCGTATCGTTGTAACTAACGAAACAGAAAGCATTGAACACAAGTGCGACCTGACTCAGACAATTCGTTCTTGGCTGGGTGTAGGTTCTAAGGTTACTGCTGGTGATAAGCTGACTGAAGGTCAGAGTGCACCGAAGGAACTCTTGGAAGTTGCAGGTGTTAAGGAAGTTCAGAAATACATCCTTAAGGAAGTCAAGAAAGTATATGCTTCTCAGGGTATCGAAATCTCCGATAAGCATATCGAAGTTATGATTCGTCAGATGATGAAGAAGGTTGTTGTACTGGATGGTGGAGACACTGGTCTGTCTGCAGGTCAGACTCTGTCACTTCAGAATATGACAAAGCTGAATACAAATGTACTGCTGACTGGCAAGCGTCCAGCTAAGTTTGGACCTAATCTCTTGGGTATCTCTAAGGCATCTGTAGAAACAGACAGCTTCTTGTCTGCAGCATCATTCCAGGAAACTACTAAGGTTCTGACTGAAGCTGCAATCAAGGGTAAAGTGGATAACTTGGTTGGTCTAAAGGAAAATGTTATCATTGGTAAGCTGATTCCAGCAGGAACTGGCTGCCGTGATGGTGTTCGAGAATCTAGTCTTCGTATCGCAGAACGTGCTGCAGAAATTCGTGCAGAACGTGCTGCAAAATCAGCTGCTGCTGAAGAAGCTGCACTTCCAGAAGAAGTAACAACAATTCAGCCTGTTGAAGAATAAGAAATCAATCACCCAAAGTACTTTGGGTGATTTTTCTATTTAGAGAATGATATACTGTTAAGGGTGATTGTATGTTGATTGTAATAATCATTATGCTGATTGTGTTGTGGATCTGTATGGATGATTCAATTGTGGTTGATGTTCATACTCTTAAAACAGATAAAGTATCTGGTAAGGTAAAACTGGCAGTTTTATCTGATTTTCATTGTGCTAATGCAGATGAAGTATTAGACGTTGTTGAAGAGATAAATCCAGATGCAATATTAATTCCTGGAGATCTTGTAGATGAAAATGTTTCGCTTGATTCTGTTGAGAGACTTTTGAATGGGTTAAAGCGGACTCCTTGTTTCTATGTGAGTGGAAATCATGAATATAAAAAAGGAAAAACATATAAGTCATATTCTCATATGATTACCTTGCTGGAAGAAGCGGGTATCTCTCATTTAGAGAATGAATCGCAGATAGTTTGTTTAAATGGTCAGAAACTATGGATTGGTGGTGTACAGGATCATACTAGCAATAAAACAAAAAATCCAGATGAACTGGATCAAGCGAACATTGATAAGGTATGTACTGGATTCAATGAACTATTCAGTATTTTTTTGATGCATCGCCCAGAACAGTATCATTTTATTGAGAAGTATCCTGTAGATTTAGTTGTTTCTGGTCATGCACATGGCGGGCAGTGGCGCCTTCCAGGTGTGAATGGTCTGTTTGCGCCTCAACAGGGACTGTTCCCAAAGCGTGCTGGCGGTATCTATCCTATGAGACATGGGCTTCATCTAGTGTCTCGCGGATTGGCTCATTACTGGTTTTTGCCGCGCATTTTGAATCATCGTGAAATCAATGTTATTATTATTGAAAAAAGGCAGATTAATTAATTTCTGCCTTTTGATTCGTTGAGCTTATCTAAGATTTTATATTTATTGTTGTCAACCTGACCTTCAATAACCCATAACAAACACTGATTCAATGTAGATGAAATCTTTGTGCCTGAATAGCCAAGCTGCTTTAAATCTGAACCATTGATTGCAAGCTGTTTTAAAGAGAAACATTCCTGGCGGCCTATAATATCTGATACTTGTTTAGAAATTTTATCATAAACGTCATCATGTAAATCATAAGCCTTTCTGAATCCAAGATAATCAAAGAAACTGTCACCGAATTGATTCAATCTTTTCTTAACCAGAACTTTATCTGCAACTAGTTCAATCTGACTGTTTTGAATGAAACGAGCTACTGTACCTGTAATTTCATTGTTGATGCGAAGACGCTTTGCCAGCATAAGGAAGGTAGATGCAGAATGCATAGGAATGATCTTGTCTGCATTAAATCTGCTTAAATGCAGGAAAATCAATGCCAGACGATAAGTCAAAACAGCAGGTGCATTATGCAAATCTTCAATGATTTTACTCCATACATCAGGGATTTCAGACAACTGTTTCAATTCTGGAATCATGACAGAGAAAACATCAAGATATTCAACAAGAAGTTCATCAAAATTTTCAGCAACCACAATCTTTAAGAATTCCTGAATAAAGCGTTCCATGGAAATCTTGCGCAGATTCTGACGTTCTTCAAACAAAGCTGCTTTGGTTTCAGGTTCAATCTCAAAACCTAATGTAGCTGAGAAGCGAATTGCACGCATGATTCTTAATGCATCTTCATAAAAACGTTCTTTTGCGTCGCCTACGCAGCGAATGAGTTTGTTTTCAATGTCTTTTTGTCCATCAAAATAATCAACAAGATCTCCATCAGGTCTCATGCAGATAGCGTTCATCGTAAAATCACGGCGCATGCAGTCTTTTTTCAAATCTGTAGTATATTCAATCGTATCAGGGTGTCTAGAATCTGAATACCCGCTTTCAATGCGATATGTTGTAATTTCTACGGGCTGAAGATCGACCACAACAGTCACGGTGCCATGTTTAATACCGCTGTCAAAAGTTGTATAGCGCTTGAATACGTCTTTTACCTGTTCAGGTGTTGCACTGGTTGCCAAGTCATAATCTTTGATTTTTCTTCCAAGCAGTGCATCTCTGACGCATCCGCCAACCAGAACTGCTTCATATTTCTGGTTTAATTCTTTTAAACAAGATTCAATTTGTTTTGGATATTGGATGTGCATAAATAACTCTCCTAACTTCTTATATTATAAATCTCAAGGGTTTGAAATACAATGAATGAAATTGTTTCATTTATTTTTCAAAAAACATACCGTTTAATCGGTATGTTTTTGTTCAATCAGCTGTATCAGATTTTTGTGTGTTGCAGTAGGTACATTCAATATAATCTGTGAAGCTTCCAGTCCGCTCATCATACAGGTATGAAGCGATTTGTTTTCACATAATGCGTGGACAAAACCAGAAATAAACGCATCACCGCATCCTAATGTACTGTATGCGCGTTTTTCTTCAATAGGATAATAATGTGATCCTTTTTTGTCATAAAACATGGCTCCTTCATGATCAAGTGTAACCACAAGCCAATCCAGACCATCTATAATCATTTTGTGTGCTGCTGCATCAAGACTCTGATCTTTAGCGATAGACATCATTTCATAACGATTGATTATCATTCCGTGTGCTTTTGAAACAACGTGTGTAGATGAAACTGGGCCGCATAAAATCCATTTCACATTTGGTGTGCGACTCAATAGTTTTCCAAGAAATGCAGAATCTGTACGATCAGTAATTCCATAGTCACACGTATTAATGGCAACAGTTTGAAATAAGTCTTCTTTATCTACATAATAGTCTTCTTTAATGGTAGAAAACATCAGTTCTTTTTCTGCGTCAAAAGCTGAGATAAAAATAGGGGTAGGACCATTGTATGGGATAGGATAGACAAAGACATGATTCTTTTCAAGATCTTTTTGAGCTTCAATTGCACTCATGTCATTTCCCATCTTTGTAATGAAATGAACTTCATGGTTCAATAGCCCCAAATTCCAGGCAACATTTCTCATTGCACCGCCAAAAGACACTGTACAATTCATCTTGTTACAGCGTCCTTCACTGATTGTATAACGTGCCTGCATGATTTGATCAATCATAACAGTTCCAATAATTCCAATACGTCCCATCAAGTATACCTCGCATTCATCATATCAGAAAAAACTTGAAAAGAGAAGTGAGATTCAGTACACTGAAATCAGAAGAGAGGGAATATCATGATTCGTATTGGACAGTCCAGCGATATCCATCAGCTGGTAGAAGGTAGAGATTTGATTCTAGGTGGAGTTAAAATAGAACATACGAAAGGTCTTTTAGGTCATAGTGATGCAGATGCCTTGCTGCATGCGATAGCAGAGGCTTTGTTAGGAGCGGTTGCATTAGGTGATTTAGGAAAGCATTTTCCAGATACAGATCCTCAATGGAAAGGTGCAGACTCACTGGTGATATTAAAAGGATGTAATGAATTGTTAAAAACAAAGGGATATCATGTCGTAAATGTTGATTCGCTAATTATGATAGAACGACCAAAAATGGCACCTCACATTGATAAAATGAGACAAAATATTGCAGATGCATTAGGATTAGATGTTGATTTTGTAAGTGTAAAGGCAACACGTGGTGAAAAGATGGGATTTGTAGGAAGAGAAGAAGGTGTACTGGCACAGGCAGTTGTACTAGTAGAAAGCGACAGTTAATATGAATTCAGCGGTTACTTTGTTTCTAGTATGTGTCATTTTGATTGTGCTTCCGATGATGTCATCAGCAGCTAGAAGAAAACGATATGAAGTATCGATGAAACAATATTTGGACAAGCGAATGCTGCATGAGAAAAAAATACAGATAAACACAAAAAAGAAATGAACCTTTTTTTGAGATAGTGAATAAAACTGAAAGGAGTCAGAAATGTCAATTGGATTTAGAATGATAGAAATATTGTTTTTGGGAGTGTTGGTTTCTGCGATATTCAGCAGTGTAAAAAGAAAACAGAAGTATAGAGCTTTTAAAACGTCCAAATTGAATAGATCACCATCACATCGAGCAATGCGTGTCCTTCCTCAAAAGGATTTGATACGCAGTTACAGTCAGAAAAACAAGGAATGTTATGAACATGAAGTGATGGTATCTTCACTGGATTCAGAGAAGAAAAAACGCAAAAAAGGCTTATGGAATGAACCTTCATGGGATGATGAACTGTATTCATAGGGACTCGTTAGAGTCCTTTGTGTATTAAAGATAGAATAATTATGATTTAGGGGTGAATGATATGGAAATGAAAGAGTTATTGAAAATCGGGAAAGAAATATCACTTTTGGGGAAGTTTTTGACTTTAGCAAGCTGGGATCAGGAAACAGAAACCCCTGAAGGTGGCCAGGAAGGTCTTGGCGAAATGATGGAATATCTGAGCGGTCTGTATTATGCAAAGTCCACAGATCCTGTTTTAAAGGAAGGTCTTGAACAGTTATCGAAAGAAGAACTGTCTGTAAAAGATGCTGCGATTGTGCGTAACATGAAAGAAGGATTGGATCGCATGGCTAAGATTCCTCAGGATGAATATTTGGCATATCAGAGGATTTTGACTCGTTCTCAGAGTCTTTGGGCTAAGGCGAAGCGAGAAAATAACTTTGATATGTTTAAGGATGCCTTGAAAGAAATTGTTAGCTATGAGAAAAAATTTGCGGGATATACACGTACAGATGAAGCATGTTTATATGATGTTGTGCTGAATCAGTATGAAAAAGGATTTACTACAGCGAAGCTGAATGAGTTCTTTTGCCTTTTGAAGAATGAAATTGTCCCTTTGTTGAAAAAAATACAGGAATCTGGAATTGATTATCAAAAACCTTATGAAGGAACTGTTGATGCAGATGTACAGGAAAAGTACAATAAGAAACTGGCTGAATACATCGGTTTTGACTTAAACCGTGGAGTGATTAAACGTTCGGAACATCCATTTACAACTGGATTAAGTGCAGATGATGTTCGTTTCACAAATCACTATTATGAAGATAAACTGGAAAGTGCAATCTTTTCTACAATTCATGAAGGCGGTCATGGCATGTATGAACAGGGTGTTTCTAAAGAGTTGGAAGATACAGCTGTTGCTGGTGGTGCAAGCATGGGTGTTCATGAAAGTCAGTCTCGCTTCTATGAGAATCTGATTGGACGCTCAAAATCATTCTGGAACCCTATTTTTTCTGATTTAAATGATGCCTATGGTTTAAAGATGAATCTTGATGATTTCATGAATTATATCAATCGTGCTGAAGCTTCTTTGATTCGTACAGAAGCAGATGAACTTACATATTCACTGCATATTATGATTCGCTATGAACTTGAACAGATGTTGTTTAATGATGAAATTGAAGTAGAAGATCTGCCTTGCGCATGGAATCAGAAAGTAAAAGATTTCTTGGGGATTGATGTGCCAAATGATGCGATGGGAGTTTTGCAGGATGTTCACTGGTCTGGTGGCATGTTTGGCTATTTTCCAAGTTATGCGATTGGAAGTGCCATTGCATCTCAGATTATGGCTGCGATGAAAAAAGAGCTGGATGTTGAAGATTTGTTGATGAAAGGTGATTTAAAACAGATTAAAGATTTCTTAGATTATCATATTCATCAGCATGGAAGCATCTATACAACCAATGAACTATTAAATAAGATGATGAATGAAGAGTTTAATCCTCAGTATTATGTAGACTATTTAAAAGAAAAATATACAAAGCTATATCATTTAGATTAAGATTCGGGAAACCGAATCTTTTTATGTAAGGATAATGTTAAAGGAATGTGAAGAAATTGCGAAGAAAAAATATGAAAGCGCTTGCAACACTTATAAACAAGTGATAATATGAATTTAAGGAACCCTGTATAAGGGATATAGGAGGAAAAGAAAATGAAAAAAGCATTAGTAGTTCTGCTTGCGCTGATGATGGTGTTTGGTTTAGCAGCGTGCGGAAACAACAACGGTGATGCGGCGGATGATGAAGAAAATATCGTAGTCGTTTACACTAGTTCCAACCAGGAAATTTTGGACTTGTTAGAACCTGCATTTGAAGAAGCAACAGGTATTGATGTACAGTTCGTATCTTTTGCTTCTGCTGAAGGTTTCGCAAAGGCTCAGGCTGAAAGAGAAGATCCACAGGCTGACGTTATGAGCTGTGGTGGATGGGCTGAAATCCATTCTGACGAAGATTTGTTTGAACCTTATAAGAATGCGCATTATGATGAATATGATCCAGCTGTAGTTGACCCATCTTATCTGTCACACAGCAATAGTGGTAATACTTCTGTTCTGCTGGTTAACACTGAATTGTGTCCAATCGAAATCGATGGATATGAAGATTTACTGGACCCTGCACTGAAAGGTCATATCGCAATGGGTAATGCAATTAAATCTAACTCTGCATACTATCATTTGGAAAACATGCTGCTGGCTATGGGATCTGATCCTGAAAACCAGGGTGTAGATACTGAACAGGGATGGGATTTCGTAGAACAGTTCTTATATAATCTGGATGGAAAGATTGTTGACTCTTCATCTGCTGTATATAAAGGTGTAGCAAGTGGTGAATACTGGGTTGGTTTGACTTATGATGTTGGTGCATTAACAATCATCAATGATGGGGCTACTCATGTTAAGGCTGTTTGCATGAAAGAAGGCGTAGTTACTAAGACTGGCGGTCCTGGTATCCTGAAGAACTGTAAGCATCCAGAAAACGCTAAAGCATACATTGATTTTATCACTTCAAAAGAATGGGCTGAAATCGCTGTAACAGTTCCTGGTCAGATGACACTGCGTACTGATGTTGAAGTTCCTGAATACAATGATATCGGTTTATCAAATGCTAAGATTCTGGACTGCAATTCAACTTGGACTTCTGAACATAAGGCAGAAATCGTTGCGAAGTATCAGGCATTGCTTGAAGATATCAACTTCGGTTCTTAATCTAAAATAATATATTATAAATAAGCCGGAATAATATATTATTCCGGCTTTTCTTACATGAGGAGATGAAAAATTATGAGTATTACAATTAATATTGAACACGCCAAAAAAGCGTATGGAAAAAATGTTGTCATTGAGGATTTGTCTGCTCAAATCAAGCCGGGTGAATTTTTTACCTTGCTGGGTCCATCAGGATGTGGAAAAACAACACTGCTTCGAATGATTGCAGGATTTAATACGATTGAAGGCGGTACAATTGCGTTTGATGATAAAGTGATCAATAATCTTCCGCCTCACAAGAGAAATATTGGGATGGTATTCCAGAACTATGCAGTTTTCCCTCATATGAGTACAAGAGAAAATATTGCGTTTGGCTTGAAGGAAAGAAAAGTAAAAGATCCTGAACTCACAAATCGTGTTGATGAAGTTTTGGAAAAAGTACAGATTCGTGAACTGGCAGACCGTATGCCGTCAAATATGTCAGGTGGACAGCAGCAACGTATTGCATTAGCACGAGCAATGGTTATTAATCCAGATGTTCTTTTGTTTGATGAACCTTTATCAAATCTGGATGCGAAGCTGCGTGTTGAAATGAGAAGTGTTATTCGTCATATTCAGCAGCAGGCTGGTATTACAACGATTTATGTAACACATGACCAGGAAGAGGCTTTGGCAATTTCTGACCGTATTGCAGTTATGCACAAGGGAGAAATTCAGCAGATTGATGAACCAGTTAAGATTTACAGAAAGCCTAGAAACCTGTTTGTAGCTACATTTATGGGACAGACAAATATTCTTGATGTTGACGTTAATGGACAGGATATATCTATTTCAGGAACAGATGTAAATTATCATTTTGAACGTATTCGCAAAGATCATCAGATTACAAAAGGAAAACTAGTGGTACGCCCAAATGATTTCACATTTGAAGATGCAGGAATTGAAGGTGTAGTGACTGAACGAATTTTCTTTGGAACGATTACAACATATACAGTGAAGACGAATATCGGAGATTTAGTTGTAACAAGAGATGTTAATGAGCATATGAAATCAATCGGTGAAACTGTTCATTTAGCAATACCTGTAGAAGTAGTCAATGTTTTTGATGCAGATGGCAAGAACATGTCAATCATGGAGGATGCTGGCTGATGAAAAGAAGAAAATACACAAGAGACCATGTTGCCTGGAACCTTTTGACTGTAGTTTCTTTTGCATCGTTTGCGTTCTTCTTCCTGTTTCCTTTGTTCCGACTCATTGTTGGAGCTATCTGGACTGGAAATGGATTCAATCTAGAACCATTCAAAAGATTCTTTGCGACAAAATATTATATGCAAGCTGTTGCAAACAGCTTTAAAGTATCTACTGTAACTACATTAATCGCTATTTGCACTGGCACTACTTTTGCGATGATTATGCGTTATTTCAAAATCAAAGGAAAGAAAGTGGTAGATATCCTGCTTCTTGTATCCACCATTACGCCGCCATTCCTTGGCGGGTATAGCTGGATCTTGCTGTTTGGACGCGTAGGTTGGGTAACAACTTGGCTGAAAAACACATTTGGCATTATCTTTCCAGGAATTTATGGATTTTGGGGAATTGTCTTCACATTTGTATGTCATTCAACAATGACAATGTACATGTACATTTCAGGTGCATTAAAGAATGTTGATGCTACATTGAATGAAGCAGCTGCCAGCCTTGGATGCTTCGGAATTCGAAGAATTATCAAGATTATTATTCCATTGATTCTTCCAACTGTATTATCTACTGCACTTCTGACATTTATGCATTGTTTTGCTGATTATGGAACATGTGCTCTAATTGGTGAAGGATACAATGTTATGGGGACTCTGATTTATACTGCATTCCTAGGTGAAGTATCACGAGATGCTACACTCGCATCAGCAATGGCATCCATTACTTTGATTTTCACTTCATGTTTGTTTATGGTTCAAAGATGGCTAGCCTCAAGAAGAGTTGTTGAAATGAATGCACTGCATCCAATTGAGCAGAAAAAGCCAAAGGGAATCGTTGCAATATTGTCACATTTCTATATTTACTTGATGACTACTTTGGCAGTATGTCCAATCTTTGTAGTAGCATATAACTCATTCCAGAAGGCATCAGGCTTCCTGTTCCTGCCTGGATATTCACTGGATTCATACCGTACAGCAATTAAACGCTTAGGTGATGCAATTCAAAGAACATATGCATATGGTTTGATTGCGATTGTGCTGATTGTTGTAATTGCAGTAATTATCTCTTATGCAAATGTACGTCATAGTTCATCCATTACAAAGACTGCAGATACATTGACAATGTTCCCATTGGTTGTTCCTGGTACAGTATTAGGTATTGCAATGGTATTAGCATTCAATGGTGCTCCATTCTATCTGAATGGTACAGCAGCGCTTGTTATTTCTGTTTGGGTGATTCGACGACTTCCATATACGATACGATCAACAACCGGGGTCTTGCATAACATATCTATTTCTGTGGAAGAAGCATCTCAGTCACTAGGGGCAAATCCTTTCAGAACATTCATTCGAGTGACATTCCCAATGCTGTTCTCAGGGGTTCTGCCAGGTGCATTGTTAAGCTTTATCGCAAGTATTACTGAATTGTCATCTTCATTGATGGTATACAACTTTAAGACAGTAACGATGTCAATTAAGATTTATACTGAAATCTGTAAGGGTAACTTTGGTGTTGCATCTGCAATGTCAACAATTCTGCTGCTTTCAGCTGTTGTTGTATTGGGTGTTTTATTCAAAGTATCAAAAGGAAACTACGAATTTACTCTTTAAATTCAATCAAAAAGATTCGGTTTTGGCCGAGTCTTTTTTGCCTTGTATAACTTACAAAAAAAGTGTATATTATAAGTAAAATAAGGCGGTGAGTGATGTGATTGAATGTTCAGGTGCAGAATTAGAGTTAATGGAATTGTTTTGGGAACAGAATCATCAGTTGACATCTACAGAGTTTTATCAGTTGATAGATGAAAGATGGCCAGGAAGGTGGTCCAAAAGTACAGTGTCTGTATTTGTGACTAGGTTAATTCAAAAAGGTGTGCTGAATTATCAACGTAAAGGTAGAATCAGTATTTATACACCTGTTTCTAAAGTGAAATACCGTCAAGCGATGATTGAAAGGAAAGTTCAGGAAGTGTTTGGTAGCTCCTTTGAAGCACTACTTGCAAGTTTTTTAGGGAAAGAAGAAGATGGAAGTCTTGAAGAAATTCGAGAAATCCTGAAAGAATATGCAAATGAGTGAAATAGCATATTTGTGGATTCAAATGGGCTTCATGATAACACTGCCATTAGTATTAGGCGTTATAGTCGGAAAGATAGAACAAATGAGTTCACTCAGTAAGGCTCGCTGGATGAAATTGATTTTGTTATTTTCTTTGATAGGTATTGCTTTGATTGTTGGGAATGCTTGGAAAATCACACATGAGATTACCATGGTTAAAACACCATGGACCACAAACAATTATCAGAAGTTTATTCCTGATAATTCTTTGATTTTTGAAAAAGGTACAAGAGCTGATTTATTTTTCTTGGTTATTTTAATAATTAATTTATCAGGGACATTTCTATGTACTGCTGTTCAATGGGTAAAGAAAAAGCATTTGAATGATCGACTGATTAAATCAGTTAGAACTGATGCTTCTTTGGTAAAGCTGATGCATGAAGTACAGACTCAGTGGAAGATGAGTGATCCTGTTGTGATTATGAGAAGCTCAGAAGTGTCAGCACCATGCTTGGTTCATCTGAAAGAAACATGTATTTTGATTCCAGAACAATTTCATGATAAACAATTGAACTGGTGCATTGCGCACGAATTAGCACATCATCAGAATGATGATTTGTTGATGGGTGGAATGATACGTATTCTTAAAATTGTATTTTGGTTTCATCCGCTTGTTTGGGTATTTAAGAAAAGATATTTAGAAATACAGGAAATGGCATGTGATGAACGAATTACTTCAAAAATGAGCATGGATGATAAAGTGGAATATCTCAAACTGTTGGAAAGAACGATCATGTTTGCAAAAGATAAAGAAAACGTGTATCCAGAGATTTGTCTTGCAAGAAAAACACAGATTGGAAGACGAGCTGAGAAAATTATGAAATACACTCCCTCGTCCAAAAGAAATATTGTCTTTTCGATATGGATTGCGTTTATGTTTTGTATCATGACATTGACTATTCATTCTACAACGTTATTTACAACTGAGGAAGCTGGAAAAATGATTAGTCCTGCATCCAGCAAAGTTTTAAGGACTGATGTTTTAGAAACCAGTATTCATTCGTTAAATGTGATAGATGATTCGTTGCCTGCTGTATATAGAGGCTTTTCTCAAAGAAAACATGGAGTATACTTATCGAGTTATACAGGGAATTTTGGGAATTATTATGGAGAACTCGAATATCGTGAGCCTAGAATTCTTGCGGTAGCACAGCTTGATGAAAATGATGTATTTCAGTTAACACTCTCACCAGCAGAAAAATACTTTGATTTGGTCGTTTGTGGAAAACGAACCGGGTGTCGAGTAGTCTATTTTGATGAAAGAAAGATTATTTTGACACTAACTGATTTTGAGGAAGATACATATTGTTTTATGCTGAAAGACAAAACGATAGCAGGGTATTATTTGGATTATCAATTAATTTTAGCAATACGCTGAAAGGAGCACGTATGATAGGAAAATACTTACTGAATGAAGAGTATTATCATTTGGTGGAATGGATCTTACAAGTGTCTGTCTTTAGTGTACTTGTGTTTTGTCTTCTGATTGTTTTAATGAGAAAGCAAAGAAATAAAGTGCTTGTTTATGGACTTGTTGTCAGCTTGGGTGGATATGCTCTTGGGAATTTCCTTAAGGCAAGTTCAGCTGTCGCTTGCACTGTTACCCCTTTTTTAAAAAGTACATTTTTAAAGATGATGATCATCTATTCGTTTTCTATCATAAAATGTATCTTAATGACGGGCTTGATGATAAATGTTAGCAGAAAAGTACTTCTTTATTCAGAATGCAAGCTAGCAAAAAAAAGAGTAATCATTGCATCAGTATTACCGTTGCTTCTTTTGTTGGTTTGTGAATATCTTTTCATTCCAATACAAATGGAATTGTCGCTAGAAATACCTGGCACTCTTCTTTCAAGAGATATGATTGGAGACTTTACAAAAGCGTCATTCTATTTGCCTTATGAAAATTGGAGAATTGAAGGGTTTCAGTTAATAACGATAGCTGCATGTGTGTCGCTGTTGACGTTGTTGGTGAATTGGGATGTGGAGCAGGAACCAATCCGGCAGAATAGGTGTTCATCAGCAGTCTGTTGTGTGCTGTCCGGGATATGTTTAATTTTCATCTATGGACTTTGTGTCTTGAAGAAAGTGGAAACGTTTATTATTCTGTGGATTCTTTTATCTGTTTCCGTTATTGTTTTAATGATTTTAAAGAATAATTCTACTGTTGTTCTTAAGAAATCTAAATCAGTAACTCAATGGACTTTAATAAGCATTTCTGTGTGTGTTTTCGTTTGTCTGCTTCATTATATCTTTCTGTTTAAAGACAAGAAAATCATACATGATCCTTATTATGGAGTAAGATACATAGTGAATGGAAAGAATGTCAGTACTTTAAGAGTGAATGTAGATACAGTAGGTAATGAAGTGATTACAGCCATCTCTATTGTGCATAGCAGTGATGATGTAGAAAATAAAGATGCACAGTGTTTATATGATTCTTTTCCAGAAGATGTACGAGGCATGACAAGGGGAGTATCCTATCAAGTAAATAAAAATGAAGTTCCAATGCATTACTTATATCAAAAGCAAAGAGGTCAGGGATATTTTGAAATGATTACATTAAACTTCTATCATGATGATTATATGAAGTATGATATGAATAATATGTATGAATATTTGGGTTTGAGTGCTGAAATGAGTGATGGAAAAATCACCTATGAAGAGCTGACAAATAGTGAAACATTTAGGTTTAAATGGATAGTGCAGCAGGGTGAGTTTGAGAATAATATCTCATTCATGCAACAAGAAAAATATGATTTTAGAAATGGAGGGTAACGAATGAAAAAATGGATTGCATTAAGTGTCATCGTAGTCTTTGGCATCTATGGCTTAGGTCTTTATGCTGGATGGGACATGTTTATTCCTTTATGGATTCTTTTGGCTGCGTGTGGTTTGGTATTCTGGATATCAGATGGGATGGTTATTCGAGCTGCAAATCATAAAAATTATAGCTTTCTAGATATTAATCAAGCGGAGCTTGATTATGCAGAAAGTACTAGAAGAAAAGCTAGTCAGGATCAATCACCTGTTTCTACTATCATTGTATCTGTGGGGGTTTCTGTAGCGATTTGTTTAGGTCATTGTTATATGTTTGCGGGGTCAGATAAACTCGTTCATGAGCAGAATTATGGTGTTCGCTATGTACTGAAAGAAGTCGGAAAAAAAGAAAGCAGTGTTCGTATCAACTTAGATATGAATGACAGTAAGACAATCACTGCGCTGGGTATTGTGTATCAAAGTCAGAATTCATACAATGCTGATGCTGTGAATCTTAGAGGAATCTATGCAGATGATACTGCATATGGAAATTCGTTACCTATTGTATATTTTTACAAAGTACAGGAAAGCGGATATTTAGAAATGATCTTTGTGAATTTTTACATGAAAGAATTTGAAAATGAAGAAAAATTGATTCAGTACTTGGGACTTGTCAGAGAATGGAGTGATGGTGTTTTATCGTTGGATGAGCTAAAAGCATCAGAAACATTCAGATTCAAAGATATTCTTGAGAAAGGCGAATATTCAAATAACATCTCATTTGCTGGAGAATCAAAATATAATGTAGAGTAAGCTCAGAAATGAGCTTTCTTTTTGTACTCAAACGAGGTCAAGTGAATAAGATGATATGGTGTGAAGTGGAGTGAAATGGAGTTGAAGTGTACTAAAATGGAAGGTTGCGGAAATGATTTTATTGTAGTGGATTATGAAGAGGCAAAAGGTTTAGAGCTTAGTAAATTAACTATTGAATTATGTGACCGACATTTTGGTGTTGGTGCAGATGGAGCGATTTTTGTTAAACAGAATCCATTAGAGTTTATCTATTACAATTCAGATGGGTCATTTAGTTCGTTTTGTGGAAATGGGATGAGATGTTTTGCGAAATATGTGATTAAGAATCGTATTGTTGAAGAGGATGAATTTGATGTCATCTGTAAAGATTGGATTGTGCATTGTGAAATTTGTAGTGATGAAGTGATAGTACAAATACCTGAGATTAGCAGTGAAATGACAAAGGATGGAGAAATCATTTCAGTTTGTGGAAGTAAGCACAAGGTGGTAGAAGTAGAAAATTTGGGGAGTTTGGAAGAATTACAAAGTGATGACTATAACTTAAATTATGTAGAATGGAAAAATGAGAGTGAAATTAAGATAAAAACGATGGAAAGAGGAGCGGGTTTAACACTTGCATGTGGCTCAGGAAGTATAGCCAGCGCGTGGAAAATGCATAAAAATAAAAAATGTTTAGAAAAAATTTTAGTAAAAAATCCTGGAGGAATTGTAAAAATTGATTTAAAAAACAAAAAAATGAGAGGTCCAGCAAGGATTATTTTTGAATGCAGAATAGATGAAAACGCATACACTTCAAATGAAAGCGCTTGAAAAAGAAGGGTAAAAAAAGAGATAAAAAAAACAAAAAAAATTTAAAAAAAGATGTTGACAGTTAAAAGGAGGGGTGGTATTATATACAAGCGCTCGGCAAGGAACGGAAGTTCCGAGAGCGAATCGATCTTTGAAAACTAAATAGAATTACAAGAAACAAACACAACGTCAATTCATAAAG
>JAFULN010000025.1 GCA_017473335.1 Erysipelotrichaceae bacterium | reverse complement strand
CTTCTATATAGACCAAAGTCATTATAGAAAAAGGTATTTATTCCAACAACGAGTGTGGAAAAACAAGTCCACACAATTTGATGGAGAATATCCACAAACACAGAGATTGGTGGATACTTATATTATAAAAAGTGGATGTTTCTGGAATTAGAAAAAACATCCACTTTTTATGGTGTGCCGAGCATGGTGCAAATCTAGGTGGCTGAAAGGTGCCACTGACCAAGGGAGGCAGTCCCTAAGGTCTAGCCAAATCCAAGGGTGTCCATCGTGAGGTGGAATCTGAAGGAAAGAAGAGGCAAACTGTTGGCTCGAGGAACACGAACCTCAAGCGAGGCTGGTCATACGGATAAATCTACCAAACAAGGCAAAGTCCAAATAACTGCTAAACATGACAAGTAAATGGGGCGAGTAGATGACAGGAAAGAGTTGTATCTTACCTCGGGAGGTCTTGTGGGCGATGAAAAATCGTAGTAACAACGAATCACAAGAAGTCAGCAGAGGTCATAGTAGATGGAAACATCGAAGGACCGAACGGAATTCAGTTTATGAGTTTCACCAATTGTAAAACAGTTCCTCAAAACAGTCTGTGGTTGTCCAAAGAGACATGAGGGCTGGGAACTGAAAAGCGAAGAAAAGGAGTAAACAAAGTATGACAACAAAACTAATGGAAGAAATCCTAAGCAAAGAAAATCTGGAAAGAGCCTGCAGGGCAGTTATGTCGAATAAAGGGTCATCTGGAGTGGATTGGATGAAGGTGGAAGAACTACCAAAGTTCATCGAAGAACATGGAGAAGAAATCACAAATCGAATCAGACAGAGGAAGTATAAACCCCTGCCTGTCAGACGAGTAGAAATCCCCAAACCAGATGGAACGAAAAGAAATCTGGGAATACCAAGTGTCAAAGACAGATGGCTGCAACAGGCAGTGTACCAAGTGATTAGTCCAATGTTTGAGAAAGAATTCTCAGAAAGTAGCTATGGGTTCAGACCAGGAAGGCGCTGTGAAAATGCAGTGGTCAAAGCGCTGGAGTATATGAATGACGGATATGATTGGCTAGTTGATATGGATTTATCGAAGTTTTTCGACAATGTCAATCAGGATATTCTAATGATACTTGTGCATAAGGTCATCAAAGACCCAGATACTGAGTCACTTATCAGAAGATTCCTGCAGAGTGGAGTAATGGTAGAAGGTGTGTTCCAAGAAACAAAAGTTGGAACACCACAAGGTGGAAATCTGAGTCCACTGTTAGCCAACATCTGTCTGAATGAGTTCGACAAGGAACTCGAAGATAGAGGACTGCATTTCACTAGATACGCAGATGACTGCATCATTTATGTGAAAAGTGAGATGGCAGCAAATCGAGTCATGGAATCAGTAACAAGATGGCTAAGAGAAAAACTCAGAGTCGAAGTCAATGTAACAAAGACAAAAGTCTGCCGACCAGAAGATACCAAATACTTAGGATATTCATTCTATAAGAAAGGACTAACTTATCGCCCAAAGCCACATCTCAAGTCAGTACAAAAGTTCAAAAAGAAATTGCATGATTACAGTAAAAGAAGCTGGTCAGTATCAATGGATTATCGCATATCAAAGCTGAATCCTGTGATTCGAGGATGGATCAACTACTTTAGAATCTGCGATATGAAGTGGTTGATGAGAGAGCTGGATAGTTGGTTGAGAGTAAGAATCAGAATGTGCATTTGGAAACAGTGGAAGACTCCACAAAACAGAGAGAAATGCCTAGTCAAGCTTGGAATGCCCAGATGGATGGCGCATAGAAACGCCAACTCCAGAAAAGGATGCATGACAATGGCAAAAGGAGGACTTCAAAGGGTTCTCAACAATCACATCCTCAAATTAAAAGGTCTACTATCGCTAGCAGACCAATATAAGTTAGTACATATTTATTGAATTTCGAACCGCCGTATACTGAACGGTACGTACGGTGGTGGGAGAGGTCGGAGAAATTATTTAATTTCTCCTCCTACTCGATTGTTTTGTACTATCCAATCAAAGGAGTGAAATCCTCTCTATCAAGACTGAAGTTTGGATTATAATATGGATCTCCTGCAGCAAGTTCTTTTGCCCAGCGTTTCTGGCAACGTTCGACTTCGCCGACAAAGCGCTCACGTTTTACCGGGTCGTTATCAGTTCCTCTGCTTTTAGATTCGTAGTGATAAAGTTCAGCAAATGGTGTCCATATATTTAAGTATCCTGCTTTTCTAAGTCGCATACACATATCGACATCATTGAAGGCAACTTCAAATGTTTCATCTAATCCATTAACTGCATTCCATGCGTTTCGTGAAATCATAACACAAGCAAAGGTAACGATGCTGAGGTTTTGCGTGTAAGATAAACGTCCCATATATCCTAAATCAGAACGTTTAAATTCTCGGTGTATATGCCCTGCAAGGGTATAAATCCCTAAAACAACACCGGCATGCTGAATCGTATTGTCAGGATAATAAAGCTTTGCGCCAACAGCGCCAACATCTTCTCTTTGAGAATACATTAGCATTTCTTGAATCCAGTCTGGAGAAATGATTTCTGTATCATTGTTTAGCAGAAGCAAATGTTGACCAGAAGCATATTTTACAGCGAAATTATTAATGGCTGAATAATTGAAATAACTATCCCAATAAATAACATGGAGATTTGACCATTTTTCTTGTATTTCTTTATAATACCTAAAAATTTCTGGTGAAGCGCTATTATTTTCAACAATAATAATCTCAAAGTTTTGATAAGTAGTTTTACGATAGATTGATTCTATACAGTTTTTCAAAATTGAAACATGTTCATAACTAGGGATAATAATGGAAACTAAAGGATTGCCTTCAATGTTATATTTTAAGCGATACATAGACATGGCTTGACTATCTAATACTTCACCTTCTAATCCAACACGATTCAAATGTTCCTTAATAGCACGTTTAGCTGCATCAATCACATAAGGTTTTGCACCAATGTTATCAGCAACTGATTGAGCGTGAGCACGCCAATAATATAAAATTTGAGGAATGTGAACAATGCTTTCTGCCTTTTCCGTAAGTCTTAACATCATATCATAATCCTGGCTTCCATCAAATTCAGGTCGGAATCCGCCAACTTTTTGCAAAAGCTCTCTTTTAATAGAAGTGAAATGACAAATATAGTTATTTGCTCTAAGAGTATCAGGTGCATAATCTGGTTTAAAATGTGGACAAAATGCATCAGAAGGGTGATTTCTAAATGTGTTTTCATCTGTATAAATTAAATCAGGATGTTTGTCTGAGATTACTCTCATTTTCTCATATAATGCAGATGGATGAAGAATATCATCATGATCGAAAAGAGAAATATAGTCACCTGTGGACATCTCAATACATGCATTGGTATTTCCAGAGATACCCATATTTTTTTCTAACTTTTTGTAATGAATCCTTTGGTCTTCTTCAGCATATTTGCGGCATATATCTTCGATATAGGAATGATTAGAATCACTTCCATCAGCAAGACACAATTCCCAGTTTTTATATGTCTGTCTTTGCACGGAATGAATCATTTCATGAAGAAACTTAATAGGAGTATTGTAAAGTGGAACAAGAATGCTGAATGTAATATTCTCATCAAAGACTGTTTGCTGCTGCTCTTTTAGTTTTTGGATTGTAAAGTGTTTTGAGAAAATCATTCTGATTTCAATTTTGTATTTGATTTTCTTAAGATGTTTTTTAATAGTTGGCTTGATGCCTTCTATAATAAAACCTTTTGCAACTTTGGCCATTTCATGAGTGATTTTATTGGATTTAATGATTTTCTTTCCAATATGAATTGCTTTTTTTATAAACGATTTTTTCTCAATTTCAATAGTGGGTTCATTTTCGGGCAGTCTCTCCCATGAGTAATCAAGCTGGAAATCATTATTTTTCTTTAAAATGATGATTTCTAATGAAGTGTCAGGAATGTTTTTTCTTTCCAAAAGAGTTAATCCGCAGTGCTGAAAGAAAAAAAGAGGATTGTCAATATTTGCTTGTTTTAAAAGAGTTTTAATCGATTCATCACTGCTATTTGTTTTTTTCACTATGGCTAATATAGTCCCATCTTCTTTTAAATGATGAATAGACTGCGATACAGATTGATGTGGAAAATCAAAATGATTCATCGGATCAACAAAAAGAAGAGAATCAAACAGAGAATCTGAATTTGTCTTATCATCTAATGAAATGAGATAACGCTTTGTTTCTAACAATTGCTTTGTTAATGAAGTTTTATCAAAACACAGGATAGAAGATCCTGATTTTAAAAATGACATTAATGTCTGCATAGTGATTTCACTACAGACTTCATTTCTAAATGAAGTATTCAAAATAATCACCTTTCTATCTAATCATTTTAATTTAACCCTACTAAGAATTATCCGTCAAGGAAATAATGAAAGGATTGTTTTTTGCGTGAATATTCATCTATTTGGTGTTATACTTAAATTGTGTTTTTATGCAACGCTTTTTTGTATTGCGTTGATATAAAGAAAACAAGGAGGGAATAGTATGAAACGAGGAAAGAAGTCTATGTATTTGACTAAAAAATGGTTTTCATTTTTGATGTCTATGGTTATGCTGATTTCAAACATTCCAACACAGGTACAGGCAGAAGTACATAATCATAGTCATGATCATGTAGAGGATGCTGTAACTAGTGTTTTGAATGCAAATCAGATTATTCTTCATGAAGAAGGCATAGAAGAAGTACCTGTTGAACAGGAAGAAGAAACTGTTCAGAATGATTATTCTGAGCTTTATCTTCAAGTAAAAACTCAGGCAGAGGACATTCTTGTTCGATATCTGGGTACAACAGAAATGGCAGAAGAAGAAATTGAAGCCATTGTTTTAGCAATGGATTGGGAAACTCTTCAGACAGCTAGATGGGAAATTAGTGAACTGGATGCTCAAGCAGAACAGTTAACACAAGAAGAAGCAGAAACACTTCTGACAGAAGAAACGATACAGACACTCTGTATTTTTTCTGACACTCTAGAAGCTAATGCACCAAATGATGTGATGATGCTGACTACTGTTTCAGTACTTGATGGACAAGTATCTGTGACAGACTCCGCTAATAGTAACAGTGTATCTAATGGAACTGTTACTATTACTGCAAAAGGAGGTTTACTCAGTAAAAAAACAAACAACATTACAATTACAAATGAAACTGAAAATAAAGCAAAACTGAAGTTTGATTATTCGGCATCAAAATATAATAGTTTTACTATTGCAGGGGATTCAGCATCTGCAAGTGGGGCTTATTCTGGTTTTTTAGATTCTGGTGCATCGCTAGAGATTGTGATTGTTTCTAATAGTGGTTTCTCGAATACAACTGCAACATTAACGCTTAGTAATTTTAGTTTAACAGCTGCTGCTTCATCTTCTAATGTTACATTTGAATTTGATGATACATATGGAAGTGTTACTGTGGGTGGTATTGCTGTCGAAAGTGGCACTACGCAGGAAGTTAGTTTAGCGGATGGTGCTGCGTTGGTTGCAACACCTGTTAGTGGGGCGACTTTCTTAGGATGGGTTGATGGAGAATGTGAAATTCTATCTTCAGCAGCTTCGTATACATTAACACCTGTTGCAGATATGACAGTGAAGGCAGTCTTTGTTGGTGAAGGATCAATTCCGCATTTTTATGTGGGTGGTACAACACAAAAAACAGAAAGTATTGGCTTGCTTGGAATGTCAAAAATATATTATTACACAGTAGGAGAATCCTACTTATTTGATGATTTAAATGAGGCTGCTAGTCATGCAAGTAATAGCACAACCAAAACTATTGTTTTAGCGAACAGTTCAATATTACCTGCTGGCGATTATACAATTCCTGCGGGAGTGATATTATTGATTCCTTTTGATGATGCGAATACAATGTACACAACACATGCACAATCAACCGCTCGTCATAATGGTAGTGGTGGTTCTCTTTATGAAACTCCAAAGGAATATAAAGTATTGACGATGGCTGAAGGTGCAAATCTGATTGTTAATGGTGCAGTTAGTGTGTCTGCTAAGCATTGCTATGCGCAAGGTGGTTGGGATAATGCAGGTTCTCCTACTGGTAATGTTGGATTCATTAAAATGAATAATGATAGCAACATTACTGTTGGTAATGGTGGCTCTTTATATGTTTATGGATTTATCACCGGTTCAGGTTCAATCACAGCAAAAAGTGGATCTCAAGTGTATGAAAATTTCCAAATTATGGATTTCCGTGGAGGAACACAAAGTACTGACATGGATAATGGAGTTTTCCCATTATCTCAATATTATATTCAGAATATTGAGGTTCCTCTGACACTAGAATCTGGTTCAAAAGAATATGCATATACAACTATATTTATGTCTAACACAAAGTTTAGCTCTGCTGTGGCGTTTATAGCACCTAGTGGAGCAATGTTCAATTTAACTTCTGGATCAGTTACTAAATATTATGATGGAAAGACAGATCGACTTGTTGTTGAAGCTAATGGTGATTTAACATTCTCCTCAATTGATATGAGCGTAGGAACATCATCTATTAATTCAAAAAACTATGAGATGCCTATTAATAGTAACCTTTCAATCAAAGTGAATAGTGGAAATATAAAAATAAATCAGGACATAGCGTTCTTGCCTGGTTCACAAATCGAAGTTGCTGAAGGCGTTACATGTACACTAGGTAGTGGAAATAATATATATATTTATGATGCTGATGAATGGGGAAATTATGTATTTATCAACAATGTGAATAGTACATTTAAATCGGTTGCATATGCACCGGGAAGAGAATATACAAGAACTGAAGCTGATTTAGTTGATGCAAAAGTTATCATTGATGGTACTATTGATGCTTCTGCAGGGTACGTATATACAACTGCAGGTGGTGCAAATGTTATAAGTACTGATTCTGGTAATGCTATTATTCGTCCAGGAACTCAGACCGTTACGTATCAGTTGGTTCAAGGCACAGGATATTCAGAGATTCCACTTACACCTGCTAAATTAAAGAATGCAGATGGTTCATATGTTGAAACAAGCGGAACAACAGGAAGCTATACTTATAATGCTGGAGTATGGGGGAAGGTATGTGTTGAACATGATTATGAAGAAGAATTATCAACATCACCAACATGTACAGAGAATGGTTTAAAAACATATACATGTAAAGAATGTAAAGATACATACACAGAAGCAGTAGATGCATTAGGACACACAGAAGTGATCGATGCAGCAGTGGTTCCAACATGTACAGAGACAGGTTTGACAGAAGGAAAGCACTGTTCAGTATGTGATGAAGTTCTGATTGAACAGGAAGTTGTTGATGCACTGGGACACACAGAAGTGATCGATGCAGCAGTAGCACCAACATGTACAGAAACAGGTTTAACAGAAGGCAAGCACTGTTCAGTATGTGATGAAGTTCTGATTGAACAGGAAGTAGTCGATGCATTAGGACATATAGAAGTGATCGATGCAGCAGTAGCACCAACATGTACAGAGACAGGTTTGACAGAAGGAAAGCACTGTTCAGTATGTAACGAAGTACTAGTAGCACAGGAAATAGTCGATGCATTAGGACACGCAGAAGTGATCGATGTAGCAGTAGTACCAACATGTACAGAGACAGGTTTGACAGAAGGCAAACATTGTTCAGTATGTAATGAAGTGCTGGTTGAACAGGAAGTTGTTGATGCACTGGGACACACAGAAGTGATCGATGCATCAGTAGCACCAACATGTACAGAGACAGGT
>JAFULN010000037.1 GCA_017473335.1 Erysipelotrichaceae bacterium | reverse complement strand
TCCAGCAGAATCAAATTTACCTTTCCTTGTTTTCTGTCTTTTCTTTCCATCATATTAAACACCTGCTTTTCTTTACACCTCAATTATAACACTTTATTTGAGCCATAAAAAAAGACCATCGACTTTGTCGATAGTCTGAGATGACTTCCAATAGGAAGTCATTTTTATTTATTACTTATTTGAAGAGCACTTTGAGGAATGATTTCTTTTGGCACAGCTTTCCGCAAACGGACAGCCAATACATTTCACTCCCTTTTTCTTTTCTTTGATGATATAGCCAATTGCTATTCCAAGAATCAGAGCTAAGATTGCAAGTATGATTAAATCTGCCATAGAAATCTCCTTTCTTCATTACTTCAGTTTATAATTCTGCTTGAATTCTTTACTGCTTTTATTGATAAGTGCTGCGATAAAGGCAACAATTACAATGACCACAATCAATCCTGGAACAAATCCAGCACCTAATGTACCTTCAGTGATCAGTGTACCAACCTGATAAACAACATATGCAACGATATAACCTGTTGCAAATTGCAGACCAATACCGCCCCACAGCCACTTGCGATCCTGAATTTCAGCATTCATTGCCCCAATTGCAGCAAAGCATGGAGGTGTGAACAGATTGAACATCAGGTAAGCCAGAGCAGCTGCCTGAGTCAAGCCCATGACTGCAGCCACTTCATTTGCGCCAGAAGTCAACACAAGTTCTTCAACATCGATGAAGTTTGTAATGCTGTAACAAACTGCCAAAGTACCTACAACATTTTCTTTCGCAATAAAGCCAGTAATTGCTGCAGCAGCTGTCTGCCATGCACCAAATCCCAAAGGAATCAGAACCAGTGCAAATGGAGAAGCAATCGAAGCCAGAATGGAAGTACTTTCCATACCTTCTTCAACAAGACTTAAATTCCAAGTAAATGACTGCATAATCTGTACTGCTGTATTACATACCAGAATAATTGTACCAGCTTTTACGATATAAGACCAGCCACGTGAGCACATTGAAATGAACGCACGTTTCAATGAAGGAATCTTATATTCAGGAAGTTCCATGATAAAGAATGACTTTCTGTATTTGTGACCTGTAATCTTATTGATTAAAAGTGCACCAAAGAAAATCAGAAGAATACCCATGAAGTACATCAGTGTACCTACCCAAGTTGCATCACCAAAGAAGACACCTGCAAACAAAGCAATCACTGGAAGCTTAGCACCGCAAGGCATAAATGGAGTCAGCATTGCAGTCGCACGGCGCTCTCTTTCATTGCGGATTGTACGGCAAGCCATAACCCCTGGAATTGCACATCCTGTACCAATGACCATAGGAATAACCGATTTACCAGATAATCCAACACGTTTGAAGATTGGATCCATCACAACAGATACACGTGCCATATAACCACAGTCTTCAAGCAGTGCAATCAAGAAATACATCACCATTACCAGTGGAAGAAAGCCTACAACAGCACCAACACCGCCAATAATACCATCTACTAATAAAGACTGTAAAAATGGAGAAGCATCAGCTACCATTTCTGCAACTACACCCTGGAAACCTTCAATCAGGGCTACCAGATAGTCTGCAATTGCAGGTCCTAAAGTTGACTGAGAAATATCAAATACTAAGAACATCACAACAACAAAAATAGGAATTCCTAACCATTTATTTGTCAGAATATCATCAATCTTATCTTGAGCATTTCTTGTGCTAGTTAATACTTTGCGTTTTTCAACTTCTGCAACAATTTCATTCACAAAAGTAAAACGTGCACGGTCTGCCTTTTCTACTTCTGCTTTGTTTGTCAAATCAATATCTAGCTGAGTATAAGGAGCTTTCTGTCCTGTACCTTTCAAAGATACTGCTTTACTGACTACTTCTTTTAAGCCCTTATCACTTGTAGAAGTAGATACAGTCTTAATGACTGGACATCCCAGTTTCTTAGAAAGAAGCTCAACATCAATTTCAGTTTCTTTCTTTTCATTAATATCACTTTTATTTAGTGCAACAACTACTGGAATTCCAAGTTCTAAAAGCTGTGTTGTAAAAAACAAGCTTCTGCTCAGATTTGTTGAATCCACGATATTAATGATAACATCTGGATTTTCATTTTTTACATAACCACTCGTAATACTTTCTTCTGAAGTAAACGGTGACATTGAATATGCACCAGGAAGGTCAACTGCAATCAAATCTGCAGTACCCTCTGTATAAATCTTTTTGATTGGGCTTTCTTTCTTTTCAACAGTTACACCAGCCCAGTTGCCGACACGTTCATTACGTCCAGTCAGCGCATTGTACATTGTTGTTTTTCCGCTGTTTGGATTCCCTGTAAGAGCAATTCTCATGATAAGCATCCCCCTGTTCCTTACTCTTTAAAGTTAGTTGTAACTAACTGAAGAATCAAATGAAATGGTGGTTTCCCACCTAGATCTGAATTGCCGCAGCAAGTTCATGATCAATTGTATATCGCCCATCTTTGATAGAAACAACACATCCTGCTTTGATATGAGAAACTACTGTAATCGGTTCACCGCTGTAGCATCCCAGTGAAAACAAAAATGCATCCATGTCTTCATCATCAGTAACGATGGCCTTAATGATGTATTCCTGTCCAGCAACAGCATCGTTTAAGTTCATACATTTCCCTGCTTTCCTTCAGTTAGTAACAACTAACTTTTAACATAATCATTCTAGTCCTATTCACTATGAATGTCAACCATTTTTTGCCATGGCTAACATTTAAATTTCAATTATATGAAAAAAAGTCTGGATTTGTCCAGACTTATGCTTTTAATGATTTGTTGAAGAAGGCAAATCCAATTAAGAACATCACCGCTATGATTGCGATCGCTCCATTGGCACTTCCGCTGATTTGAGCCACCAAGCTGACTAATGCAGTTCCCATAAAAGAAGCCCCTTTGCCGCAGATGTCGTAAATGCCAAAGTATTCCCCTGAATTATCTGCAGGAATAATCTGTGCAAAATAAGAACGAGACAATGCCTGAATTCCTCCCTGGAATAAACCAACACATACCGCAAGCAGCCAGAATTCCCATTGTTTATCCAGCTGAACCGCAAAGATAGCGATTGCAGTATACGCCAGAATACTGATTTTAATCAGTTTCGAAGCTTCCATTTTCTTTGACAGCTTCGCAATTACCAATGCACTTGGGAAGGCCACAATCTGTGTCACTAACAACGCCAGAAGCAGTCCTGTTGTATCCAGTCCTAATGCACTTCCATAGGCTGTTGCCATATCAATAATTGTATACACACCATCAATATAGAAGAAAAACGCAATCAAAAAAAGCATGATTTTCTTCTGAGTCAAAATTTTCTTAAATGTTTCACCAAGCTTCTTAAACGTATTTCCTACAACGTTCACTGGTTTTTCAGATGCATAGTGAATCTGCTTATAATTTTTTAACAATGGAATTGTACAGCCAATCCACCAAACTGCATTAATGATAAACGCAATCATCATTGCAGTACTCATAGAAATGCCTAAAGATTCATTCATTAATACGATGACTAATGAAACTAAAAAAGGAATACAGCTTCCAATATATCCCCATGCATATCCATTGGAAGAAACAACGTCCATTCTTTCTGGGCTTGTCACATCTGACAACATGGAATCATAGAAAATCAAACTGCAGGAATAGCCAACTTTTGCAAAAATAAACAGTGCCAAGAAAGCCGCCCAGTTTTTAGGTACCCATAAGATAGAAAGCCCAACAGCCCCAATCAGCATTGCTACAGTAAAGATAATCTTTTTAAAGCCTTTATTGTCTGCCATTGTCCCCAGAATTGGGCCAAGCACTGCAACAATCAATGTAGAAATTGAGGCAGAATATCCCCAATATGCCAAATAATCGACTTCTGCAAGACCTGCTGCAGAACTAATCGAATTAAAGTAAATCGGCACAATTGTCGCTACCAGCAATGTAAATGCAGAATTACCTACATCATACAGCACCCAATATTTTTCAAGTTTCGTTAATTTTCCCATAAATAAATCCCCTTATTCAAAATTACGATCGTAGCGCTCATCTAGCGCTTCTCCGGTTGTTAACGTTCTTTGATATTCATCGATTAAACGTACAGAAGTCTCAATGGCATAATCAAACCCTTTTCTCAGCTGCTGACACACTTCTTTTGTATCTTCACGAGCTTTACGATTGAAAATCAATCCTTGATAGTGATCATATGCCCCTACTTTCTTCATCACTGCATAAATGAATTTACGCTTTACTTCAGAAGGTGCCACGAAAAAGTTCAAAAGCCATCTCAGTGTTACAAGTGATTCATGGACTTCTTTAGGTTCAATTCCAAAAAAGGGTGCAATCACATCGGCATATTCTTTGTTAGTCTTCATATGTTCACACACGCTTGTACGAACTGGATCTAGCCCCTTTTCACGCATGAACACTGCATCAAATTCTGATTCCAGTTCACTGTGACTGACATCCATTTCACTTGTTGTCTTATTCACCAGCGGATGACATTCACTATCCAGCACAAAATGGTTGACAAACCCTAACATGTATACAAGTGCAGCTTCAGGATTTTTACTTTTCAATATCACTTCTCTTGCATTCATAAAGAAGTCTCTTGCAGGCACTTCATGAAGGTCATATCCAATCTTTTGTACAGGATGGCTGCCAAATGGTCTAAAGAAAAACAAGATATCTGGACCGCTTAAACCTATATCATACAAGCCACGATGCTTTTGAATCAGTGCTTGTGTCTTTTCGTCCAATACCTCAAGCACTTTTTCACCATACACACCATGTGTATATGTTGCAGGCATAATATCACCTCAAATCTCTATTATTTTATCATGATTTTCCTATAAATGTAAACTTTAACGGTTTTCATTAACCTGTCTATTTTTAGTCACTAACATAAAAGTCCGTTACCGGACTTTTATTGTGTGGAAGTTAATTTTTCTACACCTTTCTTTAAGCGATTCAAGCCTTCTGAAAGAATTTCAAAACTTGTCGCAAAACAAATACGCACATGGCCTTCTGACTCACTGCCAAAAAACTGATGTCCACCCGGAATAATTGCCAGATTGACTTCTTTCTTGATGTATTCTGTAAATTCTAACGCAGACATTCCCAACTCAGAAATATCAACATACAACAAGTAAGTTCCCTTTGGCTTATAGGCCTTTAAAGGATGAATCTGATTGATAAATTCTACTGCATAATCACGATTTTTTGTAAGGTGCTTCATCCATGCACTAAACCATTCTTCCGTAGTATTCATTGCAGCGATTGCAGCAATCTGAGAAATGGAAGTTGCCCCTCCAGCAGTGGACATTACTTGTGATGCATCAACCAGTTTTTTGAAACAATTCGAATCTGTTGCATACAAAGCTCCAATTCTTAACCCTGCCAGTCCAAATGATTTTGAATACCCAAAAACACTCAACACACGATGACATCTTTCATTCCCTAAACAATAAATACTATTAAAATCAGAATCTGGATAAATCAAATCTGACCAGATTTCATCATTCATAATGTACAAATGATATTTCTCACAGATAGACATGATATAGTCTAAATCCTCAACTGAATAAGTCAGTCCATATGGATTATGAGGATTACATAAGCCTATCATCTTTGTCCTTGGTGTAATACAGGCCTCAATCTTGCTTAAATCCATCTTTCTTGATACTGGATCCATCGATACAGGGACGCTGACTGCCGTACCACCTGCCGCAAGACAAGCTTCTCTAAACAAATAATCACATGGATCAAACACCAGCATTTCATCCCCCTCGTTCAGGAACGCTTCTGCAATGATATACATCGCACGTGCTGCAGAATCTACTGGAAGGACATATTCTGGATCGATTTTTTCCTGTTTTCTTCTAAGCACATAATTACTAAATGATGTTTTAAATTCAGGAAGACCAAGTTTTGGTGTATAACTAAAATATCCATCTTCAATATAGTCCATCATAGCTTTTTTAATAGATGGTGCACATGGATAATCAGGATCAGCAGCAGTCAATGGAATAATCCCTTCCCCAACTTCTGCCCAGCGATAATTAAATGCTTTTTTCTTCAGCACATCCAGATTCACATTTTTATCTTTAAACCAGTTCATACAGCACCTCTTATTTTGTACTCTTTAACAATTGTACAAGTCTTTCTTTATAATCATTCTCTATATCAGCTTCTGGGAAAACTTTGCTAGCTTCGTTTAAGAAGTGAACTACATCTTTCCCCATTTCCTGACCGCGTCGTGTATGCATATCCAATGCAAAATCAGGTATCTCTTCAAAATCCCCCAATTCAATACGTTTCATCACTATATTTTTCAAAACATCAGAAGAACGATCTTTTGGAGACTGACACAGCACACGAATTGCATGCACAAAGAATAAAGCACGATCTACATTGTGAACATCAAACTGTTTTCTAATTTCATTTAAACTCTGTACAATCACTGCAGCCATTGGATTGCCCATACCTACATCTTCTACAGAAATTGTCATTAGTCTAGACCAGAGTTTTTCTTCAAGTTCAGGTGATGTCAAATACAATTCATAGGCAAACATACATGCCTTCTCTTCCAATGAACGTCGAATACATTTCTGAAGTGCACTAATCACCTCATCCGCATAATATCCATTTCTTGTTATTGCTTTTTGCCATGGATCATATTTCATTATCGTTCACCTCTTTATGTTTCTTTTATTATACTCGTTTCTACTTAAAAGAAAAACCTGCAATTTCATTTGTATATCCTTCGTCCAATATCTTATTTATGAACGAATTTCATCTTCTGATATAAAACCACAGTTAAACTATTTAAATAAGAAAAAGAGCTCATTTGAGCTCTTAGATATCAGATGACAATTTTAGAATCTTGGAATGCTCTGACATGCAGAGTTATCCCTTGAAAAACAATTTATACAATTAAACTTCTAAAACCCTGCCTTCAATTCGACATCTTTCATTTTCAATTTGTTTCTTCAACTCTTCATGGGTTGGTAAAGTAAAACGATATTTAGACGCAAACAGATTTTTCCCATCATTTAATACCGAATATTTTACAATTGCCTCATTCTTTTCAGAACAAAGCAACAATCCTATTGTCGGATTGTCATCTTCATTTTTATACAAATCATCAAACATACGTAAATAACTATCCATCTGTCCTATATCTCCATGCGTCAGTTTTCCAAGTTTTAGATCAATTAAAACATGACACTTTAAAATACTGTGATAAAACACAAGATCAACATAAAAGTCTTCATCCTGATACCTCAGCAATTTCTGTCTTGCAACAAAGCAGAATCCACTACCCAATTCCAAAAGAAATTTTTGAATGTTGTCAATAAGTGCTTGTTCCAGATTGGACTCTTTTAAAGCAGGATAGTCTTTCAAATCAATAAATTCGAGAACATACGGATCTTTTATAAAATCTTCAGCATCCATTCCAGAAAGTATTTCATTTGCTTCTTCCTTTACAGAATCTTTCTCCTGACTAGACAACAGTCTTTCATAATATTGAGTTGATATTTGACGATCAAGCTGTCTGCTTGACCAGCTTTCTTTGATTGCTTCCTCTAAGTACCAGTTTCGTGCAGATTCATCTTGCACCTTCAGCAAAGTTCGATAATGAGTCCATGTCAATTCGGTACGCACTGCGTTCCATTTTTGAAAAACTAGATAGAACTTTCTCATATTTCTTAAATTTCTCACGTCATACCCTTTTCCAAACTCACTTTTCAACTTTTCTGAAAGCTTTTCTATTATCGCCTTTCCATACAGTGCAGTCTTGTTTCCTTTCTGTTCATCTTCGACAATTAAATAACCTATTTGCCAATAAGCATACAACATCTCAACATTGACCGCTGAATAGGATCTTTTTCTTGATTCAATCAATACATTTCGAATCGACAAATAAAGCAGTTCTGGTTCATTTGTAGTTGTAATTTCATTTTTCATTTTGTTAACCTCCTTATGAAATAAAAAAGAAGAATCTTTCAGCTATCCTCCATCTATTCAATTGAATATGCAGTATACCGAAAACTTCTTCTGTTGGAAGTGTATCATGAAAAAATTTTTATGTTAGAACTTGATTTTATGCCTGTATTTATGCCTGTTTAAAAGAGTATATACGATGTATTTGCACTGTATATATAATAGAATTTAAGCCATAAAACTATAAAAAAGAAAAAGAGCTCATTTGAGCTCTTAAATATCAGATGGTGCACGTGACAAGACTTGAACTTGCACGGGTTGCCCCATACGCCCCTCAAGCGTACGTGTCTGCCATTCCACCACACGTGCATGTGCCTTAATATTATACATCAATCACTTAGAAAATCAACTGTTTTTTTCAAAAGAGGAAACGAGTCTGTCAGATAGAACTTATTTCTTGGTGATGACTATTTCATTGTAGCCTGTCGTTTCATCAAACTCTCTTGTAAAATCATAGGATTCCAGTTCTCCCAAAACAACTTCACAAGTTGAATTCACAAAACAACCCTCCTGCAAATGCCCTCCATAACAGTGTCCATCAACATCTGAAAACACAACATGAAGATGTGCCTTACCTGATGAAATCGTACCTGTACAGCTAACAATTTCAAAATCTTCTTTCCATGATTTGACAATTTTCCCACCAGCCATACGAAGTTTTGCTTCATAAACACATCCAACCAAAGATATTACAACTGCAGCAGAAATTTGATGATGAATACAATAGTTCTGAATTTCGGTTTTTAAATCTGATCCATAAGTTAAACGAAATGCATACTCCTTCATTTTTCATCACCTCTAATTTATATTTTAATGATTCATATCAATAGATGCAATTATTTTGTTTGAAGTTAAGATACAATTAATTTTCCATTTGTTTAAAAACTCTTTTAAATATTTCTTTATTCATCCGAAAGAATAGAGTATAATTTCACATGTATTTTAAGGAGTATTGTTATGACGATCGCATTAATTTTGTTTATTGCTACATACGTCCTGCTGCTCTCTTTGCCTAATTATAGAGCATATGTTGCAGTAGGTTCCGCTTGTTTGTTTGTATTATTGGGAATTCTCCCGCTCAATCAGGTGTTCTCTGCCATTGACTGGAATGTATTAATGATGATTGCAGGTACAATGGGTTCTGTTTATTTGTTTATCGAATCAAAGATGCCTGCACTGATGGCAGATGTCATTGTTGAAAAAACAGGCAATGTTAAATGGACAATTATCGCACTGTCTTTGTTTGCAGGAATTATTTCCGCATTTGTAGATAACGTTGCGACTGTCTTGATGGTTGCCCCAGTTGCGCTGACTCTTTCAAAGAAATTAAACATTAACCCAGTCAACAGCATTATTGCCATCTCCATCGCTTCTAATCTTCAGGGTGCTGCAACTTTGGTTGGTGATACAACATCTATTCTTTTGGGTGGATACGCTGGAATGGACTTCCTTGATTTCTTTATGTATCATGGAAAATTAGGTCTTTTCTTTATTGTACAGCTCGGAGCTCTTGCATCGACTTGTGTTCTGTTAGTTGTTTTCCGTAAAGAAACACAGAAAATTGAATGCGGTGAAAGAACAGTTGTTACTGACTTGTTCCCAACATGGATTCTTTTAGGAACTGTTGCTTCATTGATTGCTGCTTCATTCATCCCTAACAAGCCATCTATTACAAATGGTTTGCTGTGTGTAGGGTTCTGTGTAGTTGGTGTCGTTCGCGCTATGATCAAAGACAAAGATGCTTCTATTGTCAAGGCAACACTGAAAGAAATTGACTATTTCACATTAACTCTTCTGGCTGGGTTGTTTGTTGTAGTTGCAGGAATTACCGAAGCCGGTGTCGTTGATGCAATCGCAGAAATCTTTGTTAAAATCAGCGGTGACAATATCTTTATGATTTATACTTTGCTGGTATTTGCATCAGTACTCTTATCTGCATTTATCGACAACATTCCATATGTTGCAACAATGCTGCCTGTCACTTCAGGAATTAGTGCATTGCTTGGAATCGATCCAACTATCTTGTATTTTGGACTTTTGGTTGGTGCAACACTGGGTGGAAACATCACACCAATCGGAGCTTCAGCAAATATCACTTCACTTGGAATTCTGAGAAAAGAAGGATATGAAGTCAGTGCTGGACATTTCATGAAAATAAGTGTTCCATTCACACTTTCTGCTGTATTAACAGGATATATCTTAACTTGGATTATCTATATGTAAAAACAAAACTCAGGCTGATGAATCAGCCTGAGTTCTTTTTTATTTTACCAGGAACCTCCACTGCTTCCGCCAAATCCTCCACCTGAGAATCCACCAGAAGAACCACCGCCGAAGCTTCCTCCACCGCTGCTAGATTGAGCTGGAGGTATTGATGTCATTGAGGTTTGAGCATGGTGCAGACAATGTGTCATGCGATGACTCATACGATAAACATCCCATACAGGATCATATCCTTTATACCAAACAGGAGGCTCTACTTCCAGATTTCTGAAATGATGTGCCCATACATCTGTTAAATCCATTGCATATGCATATGGCAACACATGATAAAACAGTGTAGGATCTTCTTCAGCCATTGCTTTTAAACGATCCCCTTCTGCATGAAGAATAAACTCTCTAAGACCGAGTATTTTTCCATACAGACGATTACCCCTTGCAGTACGCTTAATCATCTTCATTCCAAAAACAGTCAACAAAATTGTGCACAGCCAGATAATTAATGGATATATCAATTCAATATCTGCATAAACAGAAGATGCAAATACAATACATCCATTTACCAGCATGAAAATCGATGAAATAAACACAAGTACAAACTTCACAGCCGTGGACATAGCTGCATAACGATCTTCAATCAAAGAAAGAAGAATATCACTCCACAAAAGTGGGAACACCGCTAAAACAGCACCCAGCACACCATATTCCATTCTCCATGATTCAGAATACAGCGCCATCAAGACAAATATAGCTGATGGGAATGCACTTAGAATATAAGTTAATACTCGATAAACTAAAGACTGACGTGTATAGATACGATGATCAGCCTGATTAAAATAATTCTGTAAATCTGTTCTGCATCCATTAAAAGCATTATAGAACTTCTCTCTTAAATCCAAAGTTGATACTTCTGTACCTTGCTTAAACAACGCTTCAAACATACGCTGTTCATACAGTGGAGAATCATTGTCCATATCACACAGCTTCTTAAAAACAAGCTCTGAGCCTTCCAGTTCTTCTATCTGAAGAAATCCCTGATTTGCCCAGTCAAGAATTAAAGAAGTAATATCTCGATTATCAATTGAACCATCTAATATATACCCTACTTCTGCACTGCTGATGCCTTCAGGTGCATCAAATTCAACGCTGACGATAACTGCATCATCTTTTCCATATTTCTTAAACAAAACAGTTACAATCAACACTAGAATACAGGAAATCACACAAATAATTACAGAATGATCATCAATTTCTTTGAACTGAAAATAACCATCCTCTAATGGAACCATCACAGTAAATGAAGCACCGTTTCCAATTGGAAGAATAACTCTTCCTGAGATATCATTACCATGAATTTCTGTCTCTACATATTGCAGATTATCCGGATTTTCACCTAGATAATATTCAATCAAAGAAGTATCAAACTGTTTTGGAAATGATATTTCAAAGGAAAAATTCTTAATCACTGTATCCCATGAACCAATCAGATTATAATAGAACATCTGTTTACCATCTAATCCAAGATCTCTCAGCTGAATATCATAACTTACAATATATGTTTCATATTCATTTGCATAAACATCCGGATCACCAATCACAATCTGAATGCCTTCACTTGCTTCTTCAACTTCATACATCTGACCAGAAAGCACATGAACATCACTGACCGGAAAATAATATTCCTTCTTCACATTCTTAGCATCAATATCCCACACCATCTCATACTTTGTTGGAATATTAAAATACAATCCATGACGCAGATAATCAAAGTGCACATTCATCGTCTCTGTGACTTCAACACGTCCATCTTCCTGAACATCCAGTTTCACATGATAATCTTCAATCGTAAACGCTTCTGCTGCACTTACAGATAAAAGTGGTGCAAACAAAGTCATCACAAAAAACAGACATGCTAGAAGAATGACTATTTTCTTAAGCAATTTCATTCAATCACACTCCTTAGACAAAAGGCATCGCACGAAGCAATGCCCTAAAACTGAACCTTTACATTCGCTCTTTCAGCTTGATCAGTAATTTCAAACAATGGTCGAGTCTGAAAGTGTGCCAAAGATGCCACAATACTGCTAGGAATACTCTGACATTTAATGTTATAGCTCTTTACAACACCATTGTAATACTTGCGTGAATTCGCAATTTCACTTTCCATCGTCTTCAGCTGATTCTGAAGATCCAGGAAGTTCGTATTTGCCTTCAATTCAGGATAACTTTCTGAAATCGCCATCAAACGAGACAATGCCCCTGAAAGAGTTCCTTCTGCAGCAGCCTTTTCTTCAGGCGTTCTGGCATTCACTGCCATACCTCTTGCAGCAACCACATTTTCCAAAGTCACTGATTCATGTTTTGCATAACCTTTTACTGTTTCCACTAAATTAGGAATCAAATCATAGCGTTTCTTCAAATAAATATCCATTGTTGAATATGCTTCATCACATTTCACATTCAGAGAAACAAAACTGTTGTAGGTCACAACGTACCAAACCAGAATCAAAGCTACAATTCCTAAAACAATCCAAATCATACACATTTCTCCTTCTATCATGTATAATTATTATATGTCATTTGAATCAAAAAGAAAAGAGGAGCTCCTTATGTCAAAAAAAGTACTCTGTGTAATTAATCATGGTGCAGAAACACAAATCAGAAATGCATTCAGTTCTGAACAAGTTATATGTGCTCATAAAAATGAAGTAACTGATGAAATGTTAAAAGATATCACTGCAGTTGTAGGAAATCTTAATGTTCATCAAGTAAATAAAATTCAGCATTTACAATGGCTTCATACTGAAAGTGCTGGTGTCAACAATTATGTAAGTCATATCCGTCCTGAGGTCACACTAACTTGTTCATCCGGATGTTATGGACATGCGATTAGTGAACACATGGTCGCTGGTGTTTTCTATTTTTATAAGAAGCTGGACCATTATGTTAGAAATCAGCGTATGAGACGCTGGAGAAATGAAGGTCAGGTGGATTCAATTGAAGGCGCTGTATGCTTAGTCATCGGGTTAGGAGATATCGGTAAAACGTTTGCAAAAAAGATGAATGCAATGGGATGCAGAATTATTGCGATTAAGCGAAACATTGTCGATAAGCCAGATTATGTTGATGTTTTAACAACAATGAATCACTTAAATGAATTGCTTCCACAAGCAGACATTATTGCCTCGTGTTTACCTGATACACCTGATACTGCTCAAATATTGTCTGACAATCTACGTTTGTGTAAGAAAAATGCAGTTCTTATCAATGTTGGACGTGGCAAAAACATTGATACAACTGCACTGATTCGTGTTTTAGATGAAGGATGGTTCAAAGGTGTACAGCTAGATGTAGTTGATCCTGAACCTCTTCCTTACAACAACAAGCTTTGGGGATATGACAATGTTTTGATTACTCCACACGTTTCGGGCAACTACAATTTACCTCAAACCCTTCAAAAAGTGACTGAACTTGCAATCCGCAACATCAAGCACTATCTCAATGATGATCCTCTAGAAAACGTTGTATCTCACACTCTAGGCTATCGTATCAACAACGATTGATTTTTTCTAGAAAGTGAGTATACTAATAGTACAGTACATGTTTCTGGGGATGTCATGGTTTCGACAGGTTTATGTTGGATTCGGACTTCAGTGGAGTGGTGACCTTATCACTAAATTAAAATAACTGGAAACAGATTATCTTTCGCTGCTTAATTAGTCAATAGAGACTCGCAGCTGTCGCCCTTATGGTGTTCATGACATTTGGCACGGCATAAGATTCATGAAATACGGTGAAGTGCAGCCTGGGCATGGATCCCGACAATCTTACAGGCAAATTCAAACTGACGTGTCAGTCCATCCACAAGGTTTGTCTTATCAATGATGGAATAAACTGTAAAGGTCTGAATGTGGGACTACTCTTGGACAGGGGTTCGACTCCCCTCATCTCCACCATAACAAACGCATACGAACTCTGTATAACATGGTACAAGTGCGTATTTGCGATCAACATAGAAATACCGCAGAGGTAAAAGCCCTCTGCGGTATTTTTCTTATTATACGTCAGGAATACTATCAAGAAATGAAGCAGCGGTGTCACTGTCCCAGCCTAATTCTAAAAGGGCGTTATAAACATCACCTGCATATTTGATACGGTGTGCAAAATCAGATTCATGTAAAACCTTTGTCCGTCCGCATCTATGACACACCCACTGATTTTTCCACTCTGCGGCTGTCATTGAATGTCCGCATACACATTTTTTCTGTTGTTCCATTTCGTCCTCCTTTGTGTAGCTTTATTAGCATTTAGGAAAAGTAGCCTCATATTCTGCTTTACACTCAGCACACACGCTGACCTGTTCCGGGATATGCTCATCGTCAACGCACTTGAATATATATAGAGCTTTTGAGTAACATCTTTTTCAGTTTCACAAAAATAACACTTTTCATCCATAACTATACACCTCTCAATCAACAAAAGTTTTTCTGCGAATATCCCACAGACCGAAGTACCTACCGTTCATGTACACCTTGTATCTCTGAAATACGCAGGGCTTTATTGTGAGCCTGTGTTTATCAAGGTTGTACCCAAAGAGTTGTACCGCCTCTGAGATTTGCTTTTCAATTTCTACCACACGCTTGACCGCCTCAATGGTAATAGGCTTTTTCATAACAATAGTTGTTTCTCTCATTCTTCAGTCCTCCTGCTAAAAAGTGCATCTATGCTTTTGAATAATCTCCTGTAGTGCCAAACATCAGAAAAGTACATAGGTGTGTACCAATACTTTGAGGAATCGTCACCGCCTCTCATAGGATCGGTGAGGGTATTACCTATTTTGATAAATCCGGCACAGCCTAAAAGTGATAGCTGAATATAACACATCATACCTGTGGTAAAGTCTATATCCTGAGCTACTACAAGCACGTGGTTTTGCCAATTCAAAGGGCTGCCTGCCTTTTCCAATGCGTGACGGATAGAGTGAACACCTGCTATGAGAGTTGCACCTGCACCGCAGGCACAGTCATTTATCTCAACATATCCACGCTGTTCTATCTGTCCTACAACATTACCTGTTGTGATTTCTGCCATACAGCGGCACACGTCATACGGTGTGAAAAACTGACCTATCCAGTGATTACCTAACTCAAGCTCCATATAGACACTGCCGAGAAAGTCCTGCTCAGGCTCTTTGTCAATGGCGCTTGCAACCTCCCAAACAAGCTCAGGGAAAACCATGCGCTCTTTTTCGTTGTACTTCTCAATGATTTTCATATACATTGCCTCACGCTCCTCAGCGTGTGTTTTATCCACTGAGTTAGAAATTGCACAGGCAAACATAACGATAAAATCACTCCATACCTCCCACGTGTGGTATCGAGGAGAAAGACTAAGCAGCTTTTTTGCAAAGGCAGATTTTTCTACACCCTGTACTCTTTTCTTTGCCATTGTGGATCACCTACCAAACGAGGGTACGCCGAGTTGGAGCATACGATTTAACATAACCTCATTCAAATGCAAGAACAGCAAACCGCAGTCCTTTTCTTCAAGTACAGGCTCACCGTCCCACAATAGCTTACCACCTATGCCAAATCCACAGGCATACTGTATAGGCTCAATCTTAATAGTAAGTTCACCGGCAGTTTTATAAAAAGCGGAAAACTCTTTAAGGATTTGCTCAGCTTCAGCCTCAGCTTTTGCCACTAATCCCGGAATGTCTTTACGGCTGCAAAGAAAATAAGAAGGTTTTTCCTCTGCAAGTGTTCGGATAGAATTACTCATAATGCGCCTCCTGTTAATCTGTTATGTATTCAACATACTCTTCGTAAGATACGAATGTTATCCATGTACCGTTTACACAAGCACAGTAATAACCGTCTTTCGTGTAGCCTTCATCCATAACAATTTACTCCTTTGTTTATGTTCTGTTTTATATATTATACCGAACATTACCGACTTTGTCAATAGCATTGTATAAAGTTTTTTCTAAATGTTTTTTAATATCTCTTGACATTGTGCAGTTTTTTCTATATAATTATACCGTAATACTGACACAGGAGGTAACAAACCTATGACTAACGCTCAGCGTATTAAAATGGCTCTTGCCTATAAGAATATGAGTGAAGCGCAGCTTGCAAGAGAGCTTGACAGCACACCCTCTGCATTTAACCAGCGTATGAAAACAGATAAGTTTACATCTGAAGAGTTGGAGAGGATTGCAACAATCCTTAATGCAGAATACAAAGCCTCTTTTGTTTTCCCTGACGGTACACAGATCGGATAGCCCCCATTACTTTTTAGGGGCTTTTGTGTAGCTCTGAAGAAAATTGACACAAAAAAATACCCCGGAAGTGTGGAGTGTTACACTTTCGGGGTATTTTTCTATAATTCTTCGTATATATGGGCGTTATGGCGTGAAAAACTCCATAACGCCTTTATTTTTGGTATTTATAAGAAAAAGTATGTAACATTGTAACACTTAACCGAAAAACGCTGATAAATCAAGGGTTTCCGCAGTGTTACAAACTATGTAACAGCACTGTAACACTGTAACGGTTAAAGCGTTACAAACTTAAAACCGTTACAGTGCTTTGTAACGGCTTTATCCACTTACATTTTCAGTAGTTACAGACTTACCCTCAAACACCTTGTTAAACTCACCAACGGCAGCTTCAATAAGCATTTTCAACTCAATATCGGTGATAGTGATACCCTTTTCGTTGAGCATTTCAGAGGCAGATTCTACTACCTTGTTAAACTTATCCTGACCGTGCAAGTCAGTGTAAATCTGCTCAACAGCCTGTACGCAAGTCTTAACAACTGCCTTTTTGGTAGCGTCATTGACGTACTTTTGATAGAGGTTTTTGAGAACAATGCCGACATAGCCGACAACGGCCATAACGATAGTATAGAGGATTTCCATACCGTAGTTGTTGATAAAATCAGTAAAAATAGTATTCATGTGATTATCTCCTTTACAAATTATACTTTCTTTGCGTAGTCAAGGCTGATCCAGCCTGCACCACTCTTGAGCTTGCCCCACTTAGTAGCACCCTTGCCGGTGGATTCTGCAACAATGGTGTAAACACCTTTATCTCTGATAACACCGTTAGTGCCGTAGTTCGTACCCGGACCTTTGCGGATATTCAAAGCAGATGCAGTTACCTTTACGGTGTAAGCCTTAAAGGCTTCTGCCTTTTCAGCAGGAGCAGAGCTTGTCTTACCTGCATACTTATCATAGTAAGCCTGTCCGTACTTAGCTCTTGCAGCCTTTACGCTGTCACCCTGATTTGCAGGTTTTTCATACCCGGTGAGGATAATATCAGAAGCCTGTTTTACGGAGGTTGCAGATTTCAAAACAGCCATAACTGCTTTGTAGCCCTGCAACTCTTTCCACATAAACTCAAGCTGCATACCCAAATCACCGATAGACTTTTTAACGCTCTGTGCATATTCAAGCAGAGCCTGCTTACGGGACCAATACGTCCACTGTGCAAGACCATAACCGGCAGAGTCTTTTACAAAGTTTCCGTATGTACCATTGTCAACAGCCTCAGTATAAGAAGCGTCAGTATAACCGAGCTTCTTTTCATAAGTCTGCTGTAAGTTCTTAGGATTCAATGCACTCTCTGCGTTCAAGTTACCCATGATACCGGCAACCGCAAAAGCATTTAAGCCTTTACCTGTGAGGAAGTCCCAAATCACCTTAGCGGTATCGGTTGTCTGAGCCTGCTGAGTGGTAGTTGTAGCCTTATTAGCTACAGTGGTAATAATGGCGGTAAATCCAGCCGCTTTTACCTTCTTGAGCTGAGCGTCTGCGTTTGCTCTCACGCTGTAAGCACCAACCTGAATTTTGTAGTAGCCGTCAGCCTCAACAATGCAAGCGTCAAAGCCTTTAGCCTTAACCTTCTTGAGCTGAGCTTCAGCATTAGCTTTGTTCTTGTAAGCGCCTGCCTGTACACGGTAGAGTGTGCCGGAGGTAGCAGGCTTTGTAGTAGCCTCAGGCTTTTTCTCAGCAGAGCCGTTGAGCTTGTCGAGATAGCCCTGTACCAAAGCCTTAAAGGCTTTCCAGTTCTTGAGAGCCGTTGCTTCGTTATAGCTCTTGAAAATGTAAGCAGGACACCATTTCTTACCACTGATAAGATTAGTACACTGCTTATCAACATCACTGAAGGACTTACCGGCAGACTTGTTTACCCAATAGGTATGAGTTACCATATCGTCAACAGTTAAGCCGTGTACCCAAAGCAGCCAAGCGGCAAGACGTGCGCCGTTGTCCTTTGCCTTAGCATCATGCTCTGCGTTGTCATTCATAATGATTTCCATAGAGAGCGAAGTCATGTTACCGCCGTCAGCAGTAGAGCCGTCCCCAGCGTGCCAAGTTACCTCAGCAGAGCCTTTAGGATCGTTCTTACAAGCTCCTGTACCGGCTTTCATATTCTGCCATGCACATACATCATCAACATAGAAATGCACACGCACACTACCCATATTTTCATTATAGGTAGCACGGCTGTACTGTTCGCCGTCATCATGTACATTGTCGAGATCGTCTGTGTTATGGATTGTAAGAGAGCCGGGCTTACCCGTGTTGTTGGTAAGTTTTCTCTCTTTTTTGTACAACGCATTTGCAGAGAAGCCTGCATTTACAGCCTTTGTTGCACTTTTCCAGCGTGTACCGTCAGGGATGATTTTCTCATTGACTGTAACGCCGTTAGCGTTGTAAGTAGCATTAGGTGTTAAAAGTGCCATAGTATAACCTCCTTAGTTTTGTCCGTGGGCCTTTTTGTTAATGTGTTTTTCGATTTTGTCAATAGCCTCTGACACGGGACCGTTGCAGCCCTGCTCAGCAAGTCCCTTTAGGCAGGCAAGCAGACCATAAATAAC
>JAFULN010000018.1 GCA_017473335.1 Erysipelotrichaceae bacterium | reverse complement strand
TTGAACAGTCAAAGCTGTAGGTTTATAGAAACAAATCCACAGTGCAAATCAAGTATATCAAATGGCCGTAAGATACACTTGATATAAGGACGGCCTAGAAAGAAAAATCAATATAGGTCGTCCTATATTGATAATACGAGGCTTTTTTATGAAGAAAATCATTGGGGATTGTTTCATTGTCTTGTTAGGGACATTCATTATGGCAGTTGCGGTTAACTTTTTTATTTTGCCGTATCATATTTTATCTGGCGGTGTTGCTGGGATTGCGGTGGCCTTGGAACCTATTTTTCATTTAAAACCGGATTTTGTGATTAATATTCTGGTGTATGGGATGTTTGTTTTAGGTGCTGTAGTACTTGGAAAAGAATTTGCGATAAAAACTGTATTGAGTTCGATTATCTATCCAATCTTTTTGTCTGCGTTGAATCCTTTTGTGCCAAACTTTGAAATGGATCCAATTCTTGCGTCTTTATATGGTGGAGCTATTGCGGGTATTGGGATTGGCTTAGTCATTCGTACAGGTTCAAGTACAGGTGGTATGGATATTCCTCCGCTGATTCTTAAAAAGTTCTTTCATATTGATATAGCATCTTCTGTGTTAGTCATTGATGCATTGACGGTTCTTTTGGGATGGTTTTCTTATGGCTTAGAAGCGGTTTTGATTGGTATGTTGTCAGTGGTCAGCAGTTCTTATATGATTAATAAGATGCAGACATTGGGTTCACAGGACTGCAAGTGTGTACAGATTATCTCTGATAAGTATGAATTGATGATGAATCGTATTCATCATGATTTGGATCGTGGTTCAACACTTTTAGAAGCACAGGGTGGATATACAGGTGAAAAGCGTAAAGTCTTGCTGGTGGTGATTGAAAACAAGGAATATGTACGATTGATTGATATCATCAATGAGATTGATTCAACAGCCTTTGTGATCACAACAGAAACAAAATCTGTACATGGTGAAGGGTTTGCCTTAGAGTTTAAAGTTTAATTCAATTGAGAATGATTAATAAAAGAGATTTTAAAGTGTGTCTTTTACAAGAATTTCATCTTTGGAATCTCTTTTTGTATGGTATAATGACTAAGAATGGAAGTGAGATGTAATGTTAGAACTGAATAATGTTTCTAAAACTTACAAAAATGGTGTGAATGCTCTGTATGATGTAAATTTGAAAATCGAACAGGGTGAATTCGTATATATTATTGGACCTACAGGTTCTGGGAAATCGACATTGATTAAACTTTTGGATGGAGAAGAAGTTCCTACAAAGGGTGTTGTCGATGTGTTGGGAATTAATGTAGGAAAGCTAAGACATTCTAAAGTGCCGAAGTATCGCAGAAACATTGGAGTTGTCTTTCAGGATTTTCGTCTTTTAGAGCGCAAGACTGTATTTGAAAATATTGCCTTTGCCTTGGAAGTTTTGAATGAACCGAATAAAGTGATTCGTAAACGAGTGCGTCAGGTGATGAATCTGGTAGGACTGGATGATAAAGGAAATGCATTTCCTGCAGAATTGTCAGGTGGTCAGCAGCAGCGTGTAGCGATTGCCCGTGCGATTGCGAACCGTCCAAAGATTTTGATTGCGGATGAACCAACAGGAAATCTGGATCCATTGATGTCAGATGAAATCATGTCTCTGCTTGAAAAAATCAATCGTGAAGAAGGAACGACAATTTTGATGGTGACGCATGATACGGTGCTTGTCAACAAGCATCGTAAACGTACTTTGGTGCTGGAAGCTGGTCATTTGGTTGCGGATATGACTGAAGGAGGTTATTTCAGCCATGGGTAAGTTTTTTAGAAGAATTGGACGATATTTTAGAGAAGGATTCTGGGGTGTGATTCGTCATGGTGCAATGGCGCTTTCAAGTGCTTCTGCAGTCACCATCACATTGACACTAATTAGTATCTTTCTGATGTTTTTCTTTAATGTGGGACAGTTTACCAACAATCTTGAATCGACTGTATTGATGCAGGCACGTGTGGATTATGAATGTGATAAAGCTTGTGAGGCAGCCATTTTAAGTGAACTTGAAAAGCTGGAAGGTGTCACAAACATTCGTTATTCATCGCAAGAAGAGGAACTGGAGTTCTTTATTAGTGAATATGATGCAGACAATGATTTTGGCTATCGTGAGATTTATGCAGGTCAAAGTCCGATGCATGCAGCTTATTATATGGAAGTAGCTTCTGGGACGGATTTACAGGCTTTGGCTGTAAAGATTGAACAGATTGAACACGTTTATGATGCTTATTATGGCGGTGAAGGTGTAGTGAAGATGGTGGATGCGCTGGATTCAGTTCGTTATGGCGGAGTGATTCTGGTCGCTTCATTAAGTGCCTTGGCAATCTTTCTGATTTCCAATACGATTAAATTGACGATTTATGCACGTAATAAAGAAATTGCGATTATGCGTGCCGTAGGGGCTTCTAATGGAGATATTCGTTTTCCATATGTCATTGAAGGTATCCTGATTGGTTTGTTGGGATCACTGCTTCCTGTAGCGTTCTCAGTGTTTGGCTATATTTATTTGTATACATGGCTGGGTGGTGTATTGTTGACAGACATGCTGCCAATGATTCCACCTCATCCATTTGTTCTCTATCTTTCAGGTGGTCTTGTGATTGCGGGGATGAGTGTTGGTCTTTTGGGAAGCTTCTTCAGTGTTTCTAAGTATTTGAGGTGGAAACGATGAAGCGCTTGTTGAATTGTGTTTTGGCATGTGTGCTTCTTTTAAGTGCTAATCTTAGTCATTTGTCTGCAGAATATGATTTTGAAGGACGTGAAGACTATTATTATGAGCTGTGTTCTCAGTCTGATTTGTCTTCTTCTGATACCAAGATGTGTAAAGCATTCATGGAATATGAGGCAAAGAAACAAAATGATCTACAGGAAGAAATTGATCGAATCAATGATCAGATGGATGAACTAAAAAAGGATATTGCCAATCAGGTGAAAATTGTGAAGCAGCTTCAGGAAGAAGCAGCTACGATTGGTGCAGAAATTACAGTACTGAATACTGAAATTGATGCATTGAAAGTACAGATTGCGGATTTAGAAGTACAGATTGCGGAAAATACAGCTAGGGAAGAAGAGTTGTCACAGCGTGTTACTGATCGTATGGTCAGTACTCAGCGTACAATGCGAATGAATCAGTTTATTGATTTCATCATGGGCGCAAAGAGCTTTGAAGAACTGCTTCGTCGTGTAACTGGATTTGAAACACTAGTGGAATATGATGAAAGTGTACGTGAAGAATTGAAACAGATTCGTATTCAATTGGATGCGGATAAACTGGCACTGGAAGAAACAAAATCGAAACTGGATGATAGTAAAGCCATTCTGGAAGAAAAACAGAAAGAAGTTCTGTTGAAAAAATATAAGGCAGATGCAATTTTGAAGGCATGGCAGGATGAATTTGCCCAACTTGAAGCAGAGGGTAATCAGATTTCTGGTGACTTGGATCTTTTGAAAGACAAGATTGCAGAAATTGGTGATGCGATCAATGAAATTCCTCCGACAGCTGGATGGACAAAACCAATCGCCAGCGGGGCTCGCTATACAGCAGGTACCTGGGCATATCCACAGGGTGGGATTCATCTTGGAATGGACTTGGCTGCAGGGGCAGGGACTGCAATTCGTGCAGCAGGAAATGGGATTGTCATTACTAGTGTCAATGGCTGTCCAACGTATTCTTCTGGTTTAGGGGATATGTGTGGAAGCCAGTATGGCGGGACTGCTGGAGGCGGTAATCAGATTTATATGCTGACAAAGATTGATGGAGTCCTCTATGCCGTTAAATATCTGCATCTTGCCAAAGACACCGTCGTTCCAGTAGGAACACAGGTTTCAGCTGGGGACAAGATTGCAGAAATCGGATCAAGTGGAAACTCTAGTGGACGTCATGTCCATGTAGAAATCTTCCGTTTAGGTACGATGTCGATTCAGTCTTATCTGAGATCATGGAATGGGAACTTGTCTTTTGGATGTGGATATAGTTCAAAAGGCTTATCGACAAGATGTTCCGTTAAGGGTTCAGCTCCATGTCGTGAACGTCCTGAAGAATTCTTTGGATATTAGTGAAGAAGCTCTAACGAGCTTCTTTTCTGTTTGACTTTTCTTGAGCTGAATTCTACAATGACTAAGGTGATACAATGAAACAGTATATAGAGTTTTTTATGGCCTGGTTTAGAATAGGGCTATTTACTTTTGGTGGAGGCTATGCGATGCTTCCTATGATTGAAAAAGAAATCATTGATAAACATCATTGGACAACAGAAGATGATGTCATGAATTACTATGCGATTGCACAGTGTACTCCTGGAGTAATCGCGGTCAATGTAGCGACTTTTGTAGGATATTTTCAAAAAGGTATCTTAGGTGCTATCGTATGTACAATAGGTTTAGTAACACCTTCTATCCTTATTATTTCAATGATTGCGGGTGTATTGACAAGTTTTAGTGAACTTGCGATTGTTCAGCATGCGCTTTCTGGGATTCGTATTGCAGTATGTATTTTGATGAGTACTTCCATTGTGAAGCTCTTTAAAAAAGGTGTTGTCGATATGTATTCTGGAATGATTTTTGTATCCGTTTTACTGATGGCGATGCTGACACAGGTTTCTACAGTACTGCTTGTGGTTGTTTCAGGTATGTTAGGTGTTATTTTTAGCTTAGTGAAGGTAAAAACAGGAGGAAAACAGGCATGAAGACGATTTTCCTCATTATGATTGAATTCTTTAAGACGGGTCTGTTTGCGGTAGGAGGAGGTCTTGCGACCATTCCATTTTTGGAAGAAATGTCAGTAAAGTATAGCTGGTTTTCTTTAGATATGCTTTCTACGATGATTGCGGTATCTGAAAGTACACCAGGTCCTATTGGTGTGAATATGGCAACCTATATTGGCAATGTGATTGGTGGTCCGCTGATTGGTATCACAACGACTTTGTCGCTTGTAGCTCCAAGTGTGATTGTGATTATTATTGTAGCTGGCATGCTGGAAAAGTTTCAGAAGTCACAGCTGGTGCAAAATGTGTTTTATGGACTGCGTCCTGCAGTGGTTGGATTGATTATCTCAGCGTGCTTCAGCATCTTTACAGGAACACTTTTAGACTTTGAACAGATGATTCCTGTAAACTGGCTGAACTGTGTTTTGTTTGCGATACTGTTTGTTGTGTATAAGAAAATGAAATTGAATCCAATTGTATTAATTGTGATTTGTGCAGTTTTAGGGATTGTATTGGGATTGTAAGAAAAATTGAAAATGAATCATATGAAAAAGAAATGATACAGAAACTTCTGGAATCAAGAGGAACTGTGTTACAATAAATCATGTTAGGAGTTGTTGAAGATGGAAGACAAGAAAGTAAGAATTCAGCTGCAGCGTCATCTGTGGCCGGATGAAATAGAAGAAAGAAGACATAGAAGACGTTCAAGAGTGATGCTGATTGTGATGCTGGTATGTACTTTTGTATTAGGAATGGTTGTTGGAGGAAATGTACTTTCAACAGTTGAACAAGTACCGGTAGAATCTACAGTTTCCAGCAAGCTGGACTCTGTGTATTCGATTCTTAAAAATAACTGGTATTTTGGGACGATTGATGAGAATGTAGATCAGCATTTGATTGATCGTGCTTTGTATGGCATGGCAACAAGTGAAGAAGACCCGCATACAACTTATATGTCTTCAGAAGAACTGGCGAGCTTTACAACATCGATTGATATGGGCTTTGTTGGAATTGGGGTACAGTATACAACGGCTGATAATCTGAACATGATTACGCGTGTATTCCATAATTCACCTGCTGAAAAGTCAGGTGTTCTTCCAGGAGATATTATTTATCGTGTGGATGGTGTACTGGTTTCTGAGATGGATCCTGATGTGCTTCCGGATGCGGTAAAGGGAGAAGAAGGAACTCCTGTTGTGATTGAGTTTTTAAGAGACAATGAAGTGATTGAAAAGACGATTCTTCGTGGTGCTGTTCAAAATACAGCTTATGGTGAAATGCTGGAAGGTAATATTGGCTATCTGGAGATCTATCAGTTTGGCTCTTCCACAGGAGCTGAAGTGAAAGAATATCTGAGTCTGATGAGCAAACAGGGACTGAAGTCACTTGTACTGGACTTAAGAGATAACACGGGTGGTTATCTGGATGCCTATGTTTCTGTTGTCAGCATGTTTGTGGATGAAGGCATCACAGTCATGAAACAGATTTATTCTGATGGCAGTGAAGAAACATCAGTATCACGTGGTGGCAAATTCAGCAACATTGAAGATATTGTGATCCTTGTCAATGGAAATACTGCAAGTGCTTCTGAAGTGTTGACGGTTGCGCTTAAAGAATTGCGTGATGATGTGACTGTGCTGGGTACAACAACTTATGGCAAAGGGACTGTTCAGGTGACTCATACATTCCGTGATGGTTCTGCGCTGAAATATACGACCAGCAAGTGGGTATCTCCAAATGGCGTATGGGTCAATGGTACAGGGATTGAACCAGATATTTATGTCGATCTGCCTTCTGTTTTGTACTATTCTTATGCAAGAATGGAAGATGGGGAACAGTATGAACTGGATAGTGTTTCTGCATATACACAGATTGCACAGGAAGCTTTGGCATTTATTGGTGTTGAAGTGAGTCGTACAGATGGATATTTTGATCAGGGAACAAAAGATGCACTGATTCAATTTCAGAAAGAATTTGAATGTGAACAGCTGGGTGTCTTGGATACTGAAACATTTGAGGCTCTTCTTTCACAGGTAACAAAGAAATGGTCTATTGAAAAAGAGGCTGATATTCAGCTTCAGTCTGCATTAGATGTATTAAGATAAAGGATGGATGGCTATGATGAATATCATGGCCATTTTCGTTCGCTAAGTTGATAAACCATGTAAAATAGAATATCATAACGTTAGTGAGGTTGAAGGAGGTCTTGTATGGATAGAAAATTTGAACTTGTTTCTAAATTTACCCCAACTGGAGATCAGCCTGCTGCCATCAAAGAACTGGTGGAAGGTTTACAAGAAGGGAAAAAGGTACAGGTATTGTTAGGGGCAACAGGTACTGGGAAGACATTCACAATTGGAAATGTGATTGCACAAGTCAATAAGCCTACACTGGTCTTTGTCCACAACAAGACATTGGCTGGACAGCTGTATACAGAATTTAAAGAATTGTTTCCACATAATAAAGTAGAGTACTTTGTCTCTAACTTTGACTATTATCAGCCAGAGGCATATATGCCTAAGACAGATACATATATTGAAAAAACAGCGATGACCAATGATGAGCTGGATATGCTGCGCATGGCGGCACTCAACAGTGTTTTGGAACGCAGAGATACGATTATTGTTGCGTCTGTTGCCTGCATTTATGGTTCATCCAATCCTCAGCACTACAAAGATATGTTTTTTACAATCCGTGTAGGGGATGTGATTGATCGTCAGGACTTGTTGAAAAAGTTTGTGGATCGTCAATACAAGCGCAATGATATTGATCGTGAAAGAGGTACATTTAGAGTACGTGGTGATGTGATTGAGGTCACACTGGGATATACAGATGAATATGGATTAAGGATTGAAATGTATGATGATGAAATTGAACGTATTTCAGAAGTGGATTTATTGACAGGGAAAGTGTACAACAGTTATGCCCTGTATAATGTTTTCCCTGCAAGTGGCTACGCACGTCCAATGGATGAGATGCGTAAAGCTTGCAACCGTATTGAAGAAGAGCTGGAAGATCGTCTAAAACAGTTCAAGGAAGAAGGCAAGCTTTTGGAAGCTCAGCGTCTGGAACAGCGATGCCGTTATGATTTAGAGGCACTAAGAGAGTTTGGAATCTGTTCAGGGATTGAAAACTATTCGATGCATATTGACGGCAGAACCCCTGAGCAGCGTCCTTGGAATTTGTTTGATTACTTTCCTGATGATTTTTTGCTGGTGGTGGATGAAAGTCATGTTTCTTTGCCGCAGGTGCGTGGAATGTTTAATGGGGATAGAGCTCGCAAACAGATTCTAGTGGATTATGGCTTCCGTTTGCCTAGTGCTTTAAACAATCGTCCAATGACTTTTGAGGAGTTTGAAGGATGCATTAACCAAGCAATCTATGTTTCTGCTACACCAGGGAATTATGAACTGGATAAGACGGGTGGAGCTGTTGTAGAACAGATTATTCGTCCTACTGGTCTTTTGGACCCACTGATTGAAGTGGTTTGTACTCGTGGTCAGATTGATCATTTAAAAGATGAAATTGATGAACAGATAGCCCGTAATGAACGTACTTTGATTACGACATTAACTGTCAAGATGGCAGAAGACTTAAGTGAGTACTTTAAGAAACTGGACTATAAAGTTGCTTATCTGCATCATGAAACCAAGACATTGGAACGTACTGAAATCATCCGTGATCTTCGTAAAGGAAAATATGATATTCTGATTGGGATTAACTTGCTGCGTGAAGGTCTGGATATTCCTGAAGTATCACTTGTGTGTATTTTAGATGCAGATAAAGAGGGATTTTTACGTTCGGAACGTTCATTGATTCAGACAATTGGACGTGCTGCACGTAACGCTCATGGACGTGTTATTATGTATGCGGATAATATGACTGATTCTATGAACAAGGCAATCACTGAAACGAATCGACGTCGTGCGATACAGATGGCTTACAATGAAAAACATGGCATCACACCAAAAACCATCATCAAAGATATTCATGAGGCGATTGCAGGCAAAGAAACCAAAGAGATGGCTGCACGCTACATGAAGAAGAAATCAAAAACTGCTAAGAAAGATAAAGCAGAACTGCTTAAGAATCTGGAAAAAGAAATGCGAGAAGCGGCAAAAGTACTTGATTTTGAAAGAGCTGCAGAACTTCGTGATATTATTCTAGAATTAAAAGCTGAACAATAGTACAGATATGTTAATTAAAAGAGGACCATAAAATAATGATCCTCTTTTATAATGGAAGAATTACTGTATTTTCTTTAGAAAAACAAAAGAAGTTAAAGATTTCAAGAAGGTTGATGGGTTCTAACTGTAATCTAACTTAAGGTATGATAGACTTCATCTATGAAAAGGGGGAACTTCAATGATAAAAAAACAAATCAGAAAGATTTTTCCAGGAGTATTATGTTTGATCCTTTTGTTGATTGAAGTAACGCTTTTGAAGAATCAGATGCTGGGATAGGAGGGGAAGTGATGAAGCTGCTGATTGTAGAAGATGAAGAAGATTTAGCGTATTTTATTCAAAAAGGGCTGCAGCGAAGCGGTTATCTAACAGATATTGCCAAAGATGGAGAAGAAGCGCTGTATATGGCAGAAAGCGGCAGTTATGACTGTATTCTATTGGATTTAAATCTTCCGAAAATGGATGGATTAGAAGTGTTGAGAAGAATTCGTGTGAAAGATGAATTTACGAAAATATTGATTCTTTCTGCACGCACTAAAGTAGAAGAGCGTGTTGAAGGATTGGATTTAGGGGCGAATGATTATATGTGCAAGCCCTTTGATTTTCTGGAACTTGAAGCACGTATTCGTACATTATTGAGAATTTCCTATGTACAGAAATCTACGATTTATCGCTGTGGGAATTTATCATTAAATATGAAAAGTCATGAAATCGCCTATCAAGGACATCCTGTATTTTTTACACGAAAAGAATCTATGATTCTGGAATATTTGTTTATGCATCAGGGACAAGTGATTTCTCAGGAAAAGCTGATTGAACAGTGCTGGGATGATGATGCAGACTTGTTTTCAAATGCATTGAAGTTTCATCTGCACTCCATTAAGAAAAAACTGGAGAAAGAAGATCCTATCCATGAATATATTAAAAATGTACGAGGCAGAGGATATATGATGCTGGAGGTTCCTAATGAAACTAACGAGTAGACTTCCTTTGCGCTGGCGTATTACCCTTATGACAGGGGCTATTGTCTTAGCCTCTAATCTATGCATGATGTTTGTCAGCATTTATTCAGCCAATACAGGTTTTGATGTCGTGTTGACCAATGTCAGCTATTATTATCAAAATTCTGATACGAATGAAGTGGTTATGAACGATGCAGGTGAAACTGAAACATCAGAAAACGGAACATATAGAGTAGAAGAAGAAAGTGAAGTCATTACCTTTGATCAGAAACAGGAAGATTTTAGTGAATATATGTCAAATGAACTGACTGATGCAGATGCTGCAAGTTCTACAGTGTATTTTCCAGACAACAGCAGTGTTTCCAGAAACTTTAATTTAATTTCTATTTTTACAATGTGTGTGACCACTATCCTAGGGATGGTCATTGCTTATGTTTTGTCTGCACGTGCATTACTCCCTATTTATCAGCTGAATCAAAGCGTATTGACCATTACTGGCAATAATTTGAATCGAAGAGTAGAAGAATCTGAAGTCAATGATGAAGTTGGCAGTTTGCAGAAGTCGTTTAATGGAATGATGGATCGCTTGGAAACAAGCTTTAATCGTCAAAAAGAATTTAGTCGAAATGTTGCTCATGAACTGAAAACACCATTAACCACAATGAAAACGGGACTTCAGGTATTGCGTATGGATGAACATCCTGCTTGGCAGGATGTACAGAGACTATTGTCGGTCACGGAGAAAAACATAGATCGTTTGATTGCGATTGTTCAGGATTTGTTTCTGTTTACGATGGAAGAGCGAGTTGAATTCAATGATGAAATTGATGTGAGAGGTCTGTTAGAAAAATTGATTGAAGAACAGAATGATATTGCAAAGAAGCATCAGGTTGAGTTCAGCTTAGAATGTCCTGAAGAAATTGTTGTCTTGCAGAATGAAGCTTTGCTTACAAGAGCATTGAATAATCTGATTGAAAATGCGCTCAAATACAATAAACCTTTTGGTGAAGTCAATATTAAGGTAAGTCAAAAAAGACAATTTGTACGTATTGAAATTCAAGATACAGGGATTGGTATTGATAAGGAACAAATAGATCGTATCTGGGATCCATTCTATTGTGTGGATAAATCCAGATCTAGAAAGCTTGGAGGTGCTGGAATTGGATTGGCACTTGTGCGTTCTATCTCAGAAAAGTGTGGATTTGATGTCTTTGTTTCCAGCGAAAAAGAAAAAGGTACAGTATTTACCATCGAAATACCATATCATTTGTAAAAATATAGGAATCTATGTACAATAGAGAAAAGACAGGAGTTGAAGAATATGTCAGATAAGAAAGATTATTTAAGTCAGCTTGCAGTTGAAATTGATGGAAAAAAACCTGAAAGTTTCAAAGAAGAAAAACTGGAACGTGTTGAACGTCCTAAAATAACACTCAATCCTAAAATGCTGGGGGTTGCCGCAGTGATTTTGGTTGTTTTGATAGGACTTATCTGGTTTATCTTTTTGCGCGCTAAAATTGAAATGCCTGATTTTGTAGGACAGACAAGTGCAGATGTTACTGCATGGGTTCGTCAGCAGGGCATCGCATCAAGCGGTATTATTATGAAAGAAGAATATAATTTTAATGCAGAGGAAGGCGTGGTGCTTTCACAGTCTGTAGAGGCTGGCAAGAAAGTGAAGGAAGATGTTAAACTAACATTTGTCGTATCTAAAGGTGCTGATCCAGATGAGTTGGTTGATTTCCCTGAAGATGTTTTATCCATGACACGTGATGATGTTGAAGAATGGATTGATGAAAACAAACTGGAAAAAGTACGTATCAATCAGATGTATTCAGATACTGTTGAAGAAGGATATGTGATTTCTTTTGATTTAAAGGGAATTGCAGTGGAAGATTTTACTCGTTCTACCAATGTGACATTTAATGTCAGCAGAGGTCCTCAGCCTGCAAAAACGGTAACAGTTCAGGATTTTTTGGATAAGAGTCAGTATGAAGCAGAGTCATGGGCAAAATCCAATGGCATTCTGATTGAAGTGTATGAATCATACAGTGAAGATAAGGAAGCTGGTATTGTCTTGTCACAAAGTGTTTCTTCTGGAAGAACGATGAAAGAAGGGGAAACACTGATTATTACAGTTTCAATGGGGAAAGCAGTTACTCTTCCTGATTTTACAATGATGAGTGAAGAACAGTTCAATGAATGGAATCAGGAAAATCCAGGGCTGTTGAAAATCAAAGAAAAATATTCAGATAAGAGTACTTATTTATTATCCCAGTCAAGAAGAGCTGGTACACAGCTAGGTAAAGAAGATGACAAAGTTGAAGTTGTGGTGAATCTTGGACTTCCAGTTTTACCTGCAAATCTTGGTGTAGGAGCAAGTTATCAGTCACTGGTTGACTGGTGTAACAATGAACGTTCTAAAGGAACAGACATGTTTGCAGGACAGTGGGGATCTGATCAGTCTACCTACAGTTATACGTATCCTCAGGGTACAATCATTTCTATGCAGTGCTCAAGCTACAGTACAAATGAAGTCTATGCCTGCAGTGGAAGACTTCCATTGGATGCACGTTTTGATGTTGTAGTATCTAAGGGATTAGTGGTGGATTTGAATGAAACAAATCTGAGTGATTCTACAGCAGCTCTGGCAGACTTTATGACAGGTCTTGGATTCAGATATACGATTGAAACAACTGCAGAACATGCAGGATTATATGATGCATCAAATCCAGGAGTTCAGCTGACTTCTGGAGATAAGATTTACGAAGATCACGAATATATCATTAAATAAGGAAGGGGAGATTCTATGAATTTCTTTCAAAGAGCACTAAAGAATGTAACACGCAAGCTGAGTAAGTCCATGTTATTGGCGCTGACGTTCTTTGTGATTGGGAATTTTGTCATTGTAGGGCTAGGTATCAGCAATGCGGCTGAACAAGCTAAAGTGCTTACACGTAAAAAGATGCGTGCAGCGATTACGTATCAGATGGATTATGATGCTTTCTATGAATATGTACAAAATCTTCCTGAAGATGAACAGCAGGATGCATATAATCATTATCCATATATTACAACAGATGAAATTGAAGCTTTGATGGCAGATGATCGTTTATCCTCAATCAATGCACTCACCACATTAACGGCTTGGCCTATGGATTTTGAAGCGGTTCCACTGAACAATGAGTATGAACAGCGTGAAAATGGGTCCAGTATGAGCTGTTATATTGATGAAAATGGACAGGAAGTCTGTGAAGAATATGTGTGGATTGAGCCAGAAATCTTTATTAAAGCCAACGCTTATCCAAATATGATTGAATTTGCGGATGAAATGTTTGTAATGGTGGAAGGTGAAATGTTTTCTCAAGAAGAGATTGATGATGCTGCACATGTATGTTTGATTACAGATACTATGGCAGAATACAACAATCTTTCTGTAGGAGATACAATTGAGATTTCATTTGAATCACCTGCAGATTTCAACTCATCGTTCAACAGCTGGTATCAGGATCTTGGAATCACTGAAGAAGATGTCAAAATGGAGTTAGAAGTCATCGGCATTTTTAACAATATGACAGAAGTAGATCCAACTGCTGAAAACTTTGAGTGGATGAGCAAGATGGAATCTCCAGAAAATGTTGTATTGATGCCAGATAGTGTATATGCAGAATACCAGTACAACTTATCTTCTATCAGCTGGGATTATTATAAAGAAATGTGGCCAGATGATGAATATTATCAAAATGATGACAATCGTCCTACGATGGATTCTATCTTAAGTAAAACATCTGTGACCTTGTTGCTGCATGATCCACTTGAAGTCGATAATTTTGTTGAAGAAGTAGAGGCAACACTGGAAGGTCAGTTTAGAGAACTCAATGCCAACAATGAAACATTCAAACAGCTAGCTAGACCTCTAGACACACTGACACTGTTTGCCTCATTGATTGTAGGGCTTGTATTGATTAATGCAGTGGTAATTATCACTCTTGTGACAGCACTCACACTGAAAACTCGTGAATATGAAATAGGTGTTCTGTTGTCTCAGGGGGTATCGAAACTAAAAGTTGTTGGACAGTTCTTTGTGGAACTGGCAATTGTAGCCATTATTGGATTTACATTATCCGTTGGAAGCGGTACGATGATTGCCGGAAAAGTTGGGGAAGAAATGCTTCAATATCAGGTTGAATTTGCTGGCTTGGAACAGACAGAAAATGAAGATGAAGACCACTACATCGGCAATTGGAATGACAGCTACTTCACAGAAATCTCACTTGAGGATATGGTATCTGAATACAAGGTCGATATCAGTCCATTGATTATTGGTGAAATATATGCGGCTGGTTTGGGAATTGTACTGATATCAATTTTAATTCCATCATTTATGATCATGAGATACAATCCTAAGAAGATTCTCATGAGTGCACAGTAAGGAGGCAGAAAAATGTCAACATTACTGAAACTTGAAAACATCAATTACAGCTATATTGATGGAGGAATGAAACGAACTATTTTAAAAGACTGCAGCTTTGAGTTTGAAGCAGGGAAGTTCTATACGATTCTGGGTCCATCTGGTTCAGGGAAAACAACGCTGTTATCAATTATTGCTGGCTTAGATACACCAGAATCAGGTACTTTCTATTATGAGGGTGAAGATGTACAGAAAATCGGATTAAATAAGTATCGTCGTAATAAAATGGCAATTGTATTCCAGCAGTACAATCTGATCAATTATTTGACAGCTCATGAGAACGTACTTCTGGCAATGAGTGAAACAGATAATCCAATCCCTAAAAATAAAAAGGGAGTAGCTTATGCCCTTTTAGAGAAGTTTGGAATTGGAAGATCAAAAGCCAATCGATTAGTATCAAAGCTCTCTGGTGGAGAACAGCAGCGTGTAGCGATAGCTCGTGCACTAGGTTCCAATGTTGATTTAATCTTTGCGGATGAACCAACTGGAAACCTTGATACTGCAACCGAAGAAGAAATCATTAAAATCTTCAAGGATTTAACAGAAAACTTTGGCAAAACAGTCATTGTAGTAACACACTCTAATGCAGTTTCTAAGTTATCAGATTTACGTGTTAAACTAGAAGATGGTCAGTTAAGACTGATGAATTCTGATGAATAAGAAAAAGGCACTCGATATGAAGTCGAGTGCCTTTATTCTTAATGATAATGATTTACGCGTTAGCTTCAGCGTAAGTACGGCGTTCTGGGCTCAGGTTGTCAACATAGTAACGAACTCTCAGAGCTCCGCTAACCTTAGATTTGATCTTTGGTTCAACGATGAAGTGATCACCTTCCAGCATTGTTTCCAGCATAGCCTTGCATACTGCAGTTACATTGCTTACCTTAGGTTCGATTTCTTCATTCAAATCTTTAGCGTTCAGTTCAAACCACAGCCAGCCCTTTGCCTGATTTTCAAGCTTCATCTGATTGATGATTTCAACATATTCCATTTGTGTTTTCTTTGCCATAATATAATAACCTCCTTGTAAATTGATTAGGTTTCTTGTTTTACTCAAACGCATGTATTCTATCAAAGAACACTTAAGAAATCAAGGAAACAAAGGCTTTTTTTAAGGTTTTTGAAAATTATTTTCATATAAAACGCTTTCATTATAGAAGAAATATTAAATAAATACGCTTGTTAAGAAAATAATTAAAGGAAAAACATAGTTTTCGTGGATATGATAATGTATAATCACATTATAAATAAAGGGGTGTTCCTATGGATGAATTAATGCTTCTTGAAGCGCTTGAACAAAATGCTAGATTGAAAGTGACAGATTTAGCTGATATTTTAAATTCATCAGAAGATGAAGTAAGAAAAACAATTGATCGTCTAAAAAAAGAGAAGGTAATTTGCGGTTATCATACAGTCATTAACTGGGATAAGGCAAATAAAGAAAAGGTTGTTGCGTTGATTGAAGTCAATGCAACACCAGAAAGAGATAAAGGATATGATAATGTGGCTCAGCAGATTGTGAAGTATCCTGAGGTATCTTCTTTGTATTTGATGAGCGGGAAATATGAATTCACTGTAATTATCAAAGGGAAGACAATGAGAGAAGTTGCGGAATTTGTTGGCAGCAAGCTGGCTCCAATTGATGGTGTGAAAGGAACAGTAACTTCATTTGTATTGAAACAGTACAAGATTGAAGGAGTTCCACTGGAAGAAAACAGAAGTGCTCAGACTAGATTGGCGGTTACTCCATGATTATCAGAGATCATTTAAATCCAGTTGCAAGAGACTTGCCAAAGTCTGGAATCCGTAAGTTTTTTGATTTGGCTAATACTATGGAAGGGGTTATCTCGCTGGGGGTAGGAGAACCGGATTTTGATACTCCTTGGCATATTCGTGCAGAAGCTATTTATGCGATTGAGAAGGGATATACGTTCTATACAGGGAATATGGGACTGCTGGAATTAAGAGAAGCAGTATCAGACTATCAAAGAAGAAGATTTAATCTGGAGTATGATCCTTCACAGATTTTAATTACTTCAGGAGCATCACAGGGAATTGATTTAGTGTTCCGTGCTATTTTAGAACCTGGTGATGAAGTCATTCTTGTTTCACCGACTTATGTTGCATATTCACCGCTTGTACAGATGGCTGGAGGAGTTCCGGTGTATGTACAATGCAAAGAAGAAAATGGTTTTAAACTGACAAAAGAGCTTTTGGAAGAAGCCATTACTGAAAAGACAAAGATGTTGTTTTTGAACTTTCCAGGTAATCCAACTGGTGGAGTCATGACCAAAGAAGATTATGCAGAATTGGTTCCTTTGATTCAGAAACATGAATTGTTTGTCGTATCAGATGAAATCTATGCAGAATTGACTTATGAGGGGAAACACTGCAGTATTGCGTCATTTGATGAAATTAAAGATCAAGTCATTTTAATGAGTGGTTTTTCTAAGGCGTATTCAATGACAGGATGGCGTATGGGATATCTGTGTGCACATCCGGATGTTATCCATGCATTTTTGATGATTCATCAATATGCGCAGATGTGTCCAAATACGATTGCACAATATGCTGCAGTCGAGGCTGCAAAAAATGGCGATGGCGATATTGAGATGATGTCAAAACAGTTTCTGATGCGTAGAAATTATATTGTGAATGGATTAAATCGCATTGGGTTGAAATGTCATATGCCAAAGGGTGCTTTCTATGTGTTTCCTAGCATTCAATCCACAGGGATGACTTCTGAACAATTTTGTGAAGAACTGTTAAATGATCAAAAGGTTGCAGTGGTTCCAGGAAATGCTTTTGGAGCAGCAGGGGAAGGCTATGTGCGCATCTCCTATGCTTACAGCATTGATGAAATCAAAGAAGCATTGACTCGTATTGAAGCATTTTTAATAAAAAGAGGATTAAAATAAAGGACAGAATCTTATAGATTCTGTCCTTTAATGACAATGGCACTCGTGATGGTCATCATGATCGTGATGATCACAGGTTGGTGTATTCAGTGCATTTAATGTGCCATTGAGATAATGATGAAGAATGTCATCTGCATTGCCAGATGTACCGCTGTATACTTCGATGTGATTAGCATGTGCGCATTCAATAGCGCAGCTTCCCAGACCTCCGCAAATCAGTACATTGACGAAATGTCGTTTTAGCAGCATGACTAAATCAGTGTGTCCTGCACCATTGGCTAAAACAATTTCTTTTTTAATGATTTTTTGGTTTTCGATGGTATACATCGTAAATTCTGGACTTCTTCCAAAATGCTGCCAAACTTGATTGTTTTGAGTTGGAATTGCGATTTTCATGGTATAATCTCCTTATTCAATAATATGATAAACTTATTAATGACATATGTCAATTATTGGGGGTGAATTTATGGCAAGACCAAGCAAGTGCAAAAGAATCTGTGAGATGCCAAAGTGTCAGTCTTTTTCTTCATTACAGACAAATCCTCAGGAAATCTCTTTGACACTGGAAGAGTATGAGACTATACGCTGGATTGATGGCCATGATTTATCACAGGCAGAATGTGCTGAACGTATGAATGCAGCTCGTACGACGATTACTCGTCTATATGATTCTGCGCGTAAAAAGATGGCTTTGTATTTGATAAATGGGGGTACATTAAAAATCGAAGGCGGAACTTATCAAGTTTGTACAAGTGAAAACAGATGTAGAAACTGCTGTAGAAAGGTGAATAAAGAATGCATCAAATAGATGCTTTTCTTTTGAAGGAGTGAAAGAATGAATCAGAAAGAAATTGCAAAAGGACATTTTAGTGCATGGCTGAAACAGCAGGGGGTAACTCCTGTGTTTGTTGATGTAGTGAATCACTTTGTAAGAAATGATTTAAATTATTATGTGATTGAATATCAGCTGGCAGGAAGTGAGCTGCTGATTGGCGTTGCAGGGGGATATGAACAGGGTGCAGCTGAACACAGTGGTCATATTAACTCAAAGATGGAACTTTTAATGGAAGGTAATGAGATTGAGCAGGCAGAGGCACTGGTGGAAGAAGTGGAAGAGTATTGGAACTCATATGCGTCTATTATAGAGAAGAAGTTTAGAGAGAATGCAGATGATGGCATCTTTGTTGGGAATGTACTTCTGGCAAATTACGAATGGGATTTTGAAAGTTTAAGATTAGAGCTTGCAGAACGATGGAATGTGCAAGTTGAAACAGAAGAAGATCATCATCAGCTGATGTTTGATGTGAATGATATGCATGTTGTACTGACTCTTTGTGATGGACAGCTTTCTAATCATGAGGCAGAAATCAATGCGGCATCCAATATCGACTGGCCAGATGTTCTTGAAATTGTCAAATATCACCAGGCTTACCTGGAAGTTTGTGTTCATTCTGGATCATCGCGTATAGAAGCTGGTAAGCTGCATGTAAAGCTATTAAGCTGTGCGAGCATGCAGGATAATGTTCTTGCAATTAGTACAAGTGGTACTGTGTTTGAACCTGGATTCTATGATGAGTGTTCAGATTTGATGAAAGATGGCCAGATTCCTATGTATAACTTGATTCATTTTGGCTTTTATCGTACTTCTAAAGGTTTATCTGGATATACTTATGGAATGAAATGTCTTGGCTATCATGAAATTGAACTTTTGGATACGTTTGCAGAACCTGAGGAACTGCATGAGTTTATGTCTGCAATGGTTTATTCTGTATTAGAGAGACAGATTGAATTGAAAGATGGAAATAAAATCTCTGTAGCAGAAGGACATGAACTGATGGTGAGTGAAAGCATGTCTGAAACTTTAAATGAAATCACAGTAAAAATTGAATATCCAAACTAAAAAGCGCCTTGTCTATTTGACAAGGCGCTAGGTCTATATATAACTATTTTAATGGAGTAAGGTTTTCCCATTGGAATGTGATTTTTGTTTCATAGAGTTCCATTGGGGGGATAAGATGTTTTGCGTTTTCAAAAGCTCGATATGCAATATCTTCACCCATTCCAGTTGTGAATGAACCTACATTATAAAGAAGTGAAGGGTCATAACCTAGCTGAATCAAAAGGCTTAACAGATAGCTGGATTCCACACCGGCAGTTGCGATAGCTAGAATATGTTTATCCTGAGGGATGATATCTTTGATGAGCTCTTCTGACTCTTCATAATTAGGAACAAAGCTTCCAGGATCTCCTGGCAGGATGATTGTTCCATCATCTTTTGTGATTTTTGTGATGGTAAACAAAGCACCTGCTTCTTTGTTGAAATCTGCAATGTATTCATAGAATGGAAGATTCATGAATCCTGCAATGCATCCTTCCTGGTAAAACTGATAAGGGTATCGTGTGTCTAGATAAATACAGTCTTGGCGGAAGAGATAATCATCAATATTTTTAGGAGTGATGGGTGATTCAGACATTTTTGTACTGCCTGGGATTTCTTTGGCTGGAAGGACGAGGACTTCTGGTTCTTTGGGTAAAGGAGTGTTAGTGACTTCAGGTTTTTCTGGTGCAGTACATGCACATAGGCATAGAAGACTTAATAGAATGGTTAATTTTTTCATTTTGGCTCCTCCATGAGAATGATGTTTTCAACGGAATCCATCACAGTTTCTTCAAGAATTCTTTCGTAAATAGCTTGTGTTGTTTCAATGGCAGCAAGTTTAAATTCAGTGTCAGTTTCACGTACCCAGGATACTGAAATGTCTGTATCATATGCTTTTTCAAAGGCATCAATAATTTCAAAGGCTTCATTTTTATCTGAGATTGTAAACATAACAGTTGATAGTACATCTGATATAGCGGCATGATCTTGTGTTAGAACAGATGCACTGCGATAAGTAGATTCACTGACTCCAGTAAATGGATTGAGGATATGACAGCGTATAGTTGTTGTGTCATTGCCGTTGTTTAAAATAAAGTAGCTGTTGTCATCGCCTGAAGTAGAGAAACTGTCATTGTTTCTTAGCTGAAGGACATACATGTAAGCGGCTTTGTTGTAAGGGGAACGTGCTCCTGCATTCCATGTTTTTTGCCCTTGTGGATCATGACCAGTTACAGTTGAGGTTCCTGCATCTAGCAGCCAAACAGCGTCATAGGACGAAAGTTTTTCATCTACCTTGTCCACGATGTATCCTTTTGAAAAAGCTCCTAAATTAATAGAAACACTTCCCGTACATCCTTCTAGCTGATGAAAGGTAATGGTTTTGTTTTCTTTGTCAATGAACAGAATTTCATCAAACTGTTCAATAGAAGGAACACAAGCTTTCGCTTTGTTTATTTCTTCATCGGATGGATCAGTATTTTCGATTGGAAAAGCAGAGAATTTAGGAGACCATAAATCAATGAGTGATCCCATAAATGGATTAAAATATCCACAAGACAGTTTTGACATGTTGATAGCTTCTTCCAGCGCTTCAATCATTTCATCAGTAACAGGAAGTGATGCTCCAGTTCCATAGCTGTCATTGATGAGCTTGATGTTTTGAATGATGTTGTCTTCCTCATCACGATAGATGTGATGACTGTCAAGCAGCTTATGATATTTGGACATGATGGCATAGGCTTCATTGTAGAGTAATTCTGCATCTCCTTGATAGACAGTAAGTTTAACCATGGTATTCATCATTGGAATATACTCTTCCATAATATCTTCAACAGGATCCATATAATAGGAGACAGGATCCTGATCATAGCTCACATCTGGAAGCGGTGTGGGTTTTTGAGTCTCAACAGGAGAATCTGTATTTGGGTTTTGTGCATGCATGCATGCAGATAATAAAAACAGGGATAGAACTAGAAAGATTTTTTTCATAATTTTCCTTTCTTTTTACTGATATATGATAAATATTTGTTGACATATGTCTTAAAATTAAGATTTTTTATATTGAAAAAACCTTTAGGTAAATATTATAATAAAGATGCTATACTTGTCAAAAGATTAGCGAAGGGAAAGGAAGGAAGAAAGGAAATGAAAAAACTGTTAGTTCTTGCAGGAGTTCTTGCAATGTTGGCAATGACAGCTTGTTCAAGTGCTCCAGCAGCTGATCAGTTCTCTGCAACTGAAAAAGGTTATGGCGGCGATGTTACTGTTACTTTAGATGTAGCTGATGGTAAGATCACTAACGTAGCTATTACTGGTGATGGAGAAACAAAGGGTGTTGGTACAAATGCAATTGAACAGATGCCTCAGATGATCGTTGATGCACAGACTTATGATGTAGATGCAGTTTCTGGTGCTACTATTACTAGTACTTCAATTAAGAAAGCTGCAAAAGCTGCAATGGTTGAGGCTGGCTTGGTAAGCGCTGAAGCTGGCGGATGCGAAACACTGACATTGGACAGCATCAATGAATTCTTGAACACTAGTGCAGATATGGGTGAAGGTACTGTTGCGAATGCTGTAGCACTGATTCCTATCAATCATGTCAATGGTCCAAGAGATGAACATGACTTTTATGCATTTGTCAATTACAAATATACAGCACGCAAGTATATCAAGTATCAGATTACTTATCTGTCATGCACATGCCGAAGCGCAGATGTAAACTACTGGATGACTGCTTATGTTGAATTGACACTGCCAGAAAGCGGAAAACTGGAAGATTCAGAAGTAAAAGTTCTGTCATTTGACTATGATGGTCCTAATGGACATTATCTGGCCGGATACTGGGGAGACTCAAATCCTACACCAGCAGGACATACTTATGAACAGATTAAGGAAGAATACATTTCTTACTTCATCGATAAGAATTATGGCTATATCAGCACTTTGAATTTTGTGGATGATATCGCTGCTGAAGATTATTCTGCCGGTGAAGGACGTGAAGGGTATTCACTTGATACATTCACAGGTTCATCTGTATCTACAAACAACATTATCCGTATGCTCAACGCTCTGTTTGAGTACCACGGAACAGACAAATTCTTTAACAAATAACAAAAAAGGAGAAACATAAATATGAAAAAATTAATCGCTTTGCTGGCTGCACTGCTGGTGCTGGCTGGCTGCTCAAGTGCACCTGCACAGAAAACTGACGAAGAACTGATGGCTGAAGGTTGGGTAAAGAACCCTCTTGAAAATGGCTATGTTGCAGCACCTGCTGAACTGCCAGCTCCAGTTGACACTACTAAGACTTACAAGAACGCTGAAGAAAAGGAAGTTGCTTGCGAAGCTGGTAACTACAGCGCTGGCTGCTCTTCAATCAATGCTTCTAACCTGCATGAATATCTGAACCGCGATGATGTTCTGTACATCGATTTGCGTGACTATGCTGACTTTGGTGGAAAGCACCTGAGAAACTTTGAAGTTATTCCTTATTTCGCATACATTTATGGTGATGCAGGACAGCTGTTCAGCGGTGATGTAACTGCTCCAGTTGCTGCATATGAAGAATCTGTTGAAATTATGGAAGTTCTGTTCCCTAAAGATGCTACAATCTTCTTAATGTGCCAGTCTGGCGGACGTGTTGCTAAGTGCATCCAGCTGCTGGAAGCTCTGGGATGGGATACTAGCAAGATCTACAACGTTGGCGGTATGGGTCAGTTCACAAGCGATGAACTGGTAGCTGTTACTAGCAACCCAGCTGAAATGAAGCTGGATGCTACTTATAGCTTCGAAGGCTTGACTCCAGTTGCTGAATAATTATTCTTAACTGAAGATTTAAGGATGGCAAATGCCATCCTTTTTCTATGTTTAATAAACAGAGATAAGGAACAATAAAAATCATTGAATCTATGAAACACATATTTAATAACACAATAAATTAAGATATAATTAATTGTTATAAAGATATATGAGGGAAAAGGTTATGAAAAAAGGGAATATGTGGGCGCTTTTGCCAATTGGTGTATTTTTGATTCTATATTTAGGATTAGGATTAACATTTGAATATGTTTTAAAGATTCCAATGGGTTTTTATCAGGTGCCTATTGTGACGGCGTTTTTGGCTGCGATTTTGACTGCATGTTTACAGAATCGAAGCGTTTCTTTTGATGACAAGCTAAATTTGATGGCAAAAGGTGCTGGAAACAAGGATATTTTGACGATGCTGCTGATTTTTTTGGTGGCAGGTACATTTGTTGGTGTGGTTGGAAGAAGCAGTGCACAGAGTGTTGCATATTTCATGCTTTCAATCATTCCTGCACAGTTTGCAGTGATTGTACTGTTTGTAGTTGCTTGTTTTGTATCAACTGCAATGGGAACATCTGTTGGAACAATTACTCTATTAACACCGATTGCGATTGAAATTGCAGCAGTATCATCTTTTGATCCTGCTTTGTGCATTGCGACGGTGATTGGTGGCTCCATGTTTGGTGATAATCTTTCCTTTATTTCAGATACAACGATTGCTGCATGCAATGGTCAGGGATGCGAAATGAAAGCTAAGTTCAGAGGAAACTTTAAGATTGCACTGACTGCAGCACTGGCAACGGTAGCAGTTGTAGGATTTATGACTGCAAAACAGACTCCCGCAGAAATTACTGGCAGCTATCAGTTATTGCAAATGTTCCCATATGCACTGGTTTTAGCTGGTGGTGCAATTGGAATTAATGTGTTTGTTGTGCTTTTGGCGGGTGTTGCATCAGGGTCTTTGATTATGCTTTTGAGTGGTCAATGTACTTTAATTGAACTGATAGGAAATATGGGTTCAGGTGCTTCTGGAATGTTTGAAACATCCATGGTTGCGATTTTGGTTGGAGCACTGTGTGAACTGATCAAAGAACATGGAGGATTTGATGCGATTCTGTCAGTGATTCGTAAGCTGTTTAAAGGTCCTAAAGGTGGGCAGATTGGGATTGGTTTACTGGTAGGTCTTATGGATATTGCGACTGCCAACAATACGGTTGCGATAGTGATTTCAAATCCAATCGCAAAAGAAATTTCAAATGAATATGGTATTGCACCACAGAAAGCTGCTTGTCTTTTGGATACATTCTCTTGTATTTTTCAAGGTGTGATTCCATATGGAGCACAGATGCTGGTAGCAGTTTCATGTGCTGCTGAAATGGGAATTCTAGTCTCTGCATTTGACATTATGCCACTGCTTTTCTATCCTTTTTTCCTATTGATCAGCTCATTGATCTCAATCTTTTTGACTGCCAAATATTGATGAAAAAAAGGGATAAAAAGATGAAAATAATCGTTTACAAAAGGGGAATATTTTGTTAAACTAGTAATCACGGGTGATATCGAAAGATATCTGCCCCCTTGCTTATCTAAGATAAGCCATAGACCACAAGGAGGTGCACAAGAATGAGAAAGTACGAAGTAATGTACATTCTTAACGCATCAATGGATGACGCAGCACGTCAGGCTGAAATTGAAAACATCCACTCAATCATCACTAATAACGGTGGTACAATCGTTAAGGTTGACGAATGGGGCGTTAAGGAATTTGCTTACGAAATCGAAAACATGACTAAAGGCTACTATGTAGTTACTACATTTGAAGCTAACAATGCAGCACTGAGCGAATTTACACGTTTGATGCGCATTAACAGAAGTGTCGTTCGATTCCTGACAATCAAACAGGAAGCATAATTGAGGTGATCCAATGATTAACCGAGTTGTGCTTGTTGGACGACTGACAAGAGAAATCAATTTACGAAAGACTGGAACAGGTACATCTGTGGCAAGTTTCACAGTTGCCTGCAATCGTCGTTTTTCCGGACAGAATCAGGACCAGGGGGCTGACTTCATCAACTGTGTTGCATGGCGTCAGACAGCCGATTTCCTGGCTCAGTATGCAGCTAAAGGAAGTCTGGTGGGTGTTGAAGGACGTATTCAGTCACGCAGCTATGATGATGCATCTGGCAAGCGTGTATACGTTACTGAAGTGGTAGCTGATTCCGTACAGCTGTTGGAATCTAAGGCAGTGACTGCGACTCATCGTCAAGATGCAGGATATAATGCAGCGCCGCAGAACAATTATTCAAACAGCTATTCCAGCAATTCTTATTCACAGCCGCAGAATACAGGATATGAACCTGATTATGGCTTTGAAGGATTTAGTGCTGGACCTACACTGGATATTTCCAGTGATGATTTACCATTTTAAATGAAAGGAGCCCGAAGTCATGGCATTCAAAAAACAGAGAATGGGTCGCAAGAAAGTTTGCTACTTCACAAAGAATGACATTAAAACCATCGACTATAAAGATGTTGAATTGCTGAAGCGTTTTGTATCAGCTAATGGAAAGATTATTCCACGTCGTGTTACTGGAACACGCGCTAAATATCAGCGTATGCTTGCTACTGCAATTAAGCGTGCGCGTCAGATGGCTTTATTGCCTTACGTTAACGACTAATTCGAACGTAAGCCTCTATCATAAGATAGAGGCTTTTTTCTATTTTATTGATTAAACACAAAAACTCCATGAATTTGTGGTATAATTCAATGAATACATAAAGATGACAGGAGAGATCTTTTATGAATCATCAGGTAAGAAAATTAACTGAAGGTGCTATGATGTGTGCTCTTTTTGGCGCTGTATTAATGCTGGACCGTCAATTGGCAGGAATGTTTGAAATGTATTATTTGTTTGTGCTTCCTATTCCAATTGCGCTCTATGGTGCTAAATATGGTTTTAAAAATTGTCTTGTTGCAGCAGTTTCGATTCTTTTTCTGACATTGATGATTGCATCTCCTACAGGAATCTTTTTTGCACTGATGTCTGTGAGTGTAGGGACTGCTTATGGTGCTTTGGTGCACAAAAAAGCAAAAAATGGAGTCTTAATTATAGTAACAATGCTTTTGACGATTGTGACTGAGATACTTTCATGTCTGGTGCTGGCTTCCTTTTTTGGATACAGTATTGTGGAAGAAGCAGCGTTGATTAAAGATGCACTGGATATGTACATGGGTGATGCGATAAACTCTGTTGTGATGAATCTAGACAAGTTTATTATGATGATCATTGTGATGAGTATTGTTCTGACAGGTGTACTGGAAGGATTTTTGGTGCATCTTCTGTCAAATGCTTTGTTAAAAAGAATGAAGATTGATGTACATCCATTTAAACCATTAAGTCAATGGACTATGCCTCGCTGGGCAGGGTTTGTGTGTCTTGCGGGATATCTTTTGTTTGTGTTTTCAAATCGTCTTCCAGTGGATGAAAATGTGCAGCTTATTATCATGGCAGTAGGCATGATTGGCATGGGAATTCTAGATGTTTACGGATATGTTGCATGTCTGGTATGGGGAATGGTAAAATATAAAAAGAATATCTCGTTTATGCTGATTTTAACGTGCTTCCTGTTTATGAGTGTTGCGCTGCATGTATTGGCAATTTTCGGGTTTTACTATGTTTCAACCGATTTCAAAGAAATTATTTTGAGGAGGGATGACGATGAATAAAAAGTTCAACCGATTCAAACTTCTTCTAGCTGGCGCAGTGCTGCTGGAAATCCTTCTGCTTGTCTTGCTCCGTCTGTTTTTACAGCTCAGTTTTATTTTGCCGCTGATTCTTGTTTTAGTGAATGCAGTGATGATTTATTATGTGCTGTTTCAGTATCAGGAGGATACAACTAACCGTGCCTATAAGATTTCTGATTTACTGGGAACAGAAGCTGCTTCTGCATTCTTGGCTGGAGAAATTGGTATTTTGACATATGATGCAGATTATGTTATTACATGGATGAGTGAGCTTTTTGATGAAAGAGGTATTAATCGTATTTCTAAGAAGCTTCTTTTATGGCTGCCTGAAGTAAATGATTTGTTTCAGGGAGAAAGAGAAAAAGTTCATGTGAAGATTGATGATCGCTGGTACGAAATTACACGTAAAGATGAAGCACAGATTTTGTTTTTTGTCGATGTGACAACTTCAGTTGAGCTTCAGCGTGCCTATGACAATGATCATGTTGTGATTGGTTTGATTCATCTGGATAATTATAATGAAACAACACAGTATGCAGATGAACAGGAAACATCACAGATTAATACGCGCATACGTCAGCCGATTGTAGACTGGTGCAAAGAAAATGGAATTTTGATGAAAAGATTGCGTTCTGATAGATTCTTTATTGTACTGAATGAAGATATTTTTGAAAAGATTGCAGCCAATCGTTTTTCAATTGTGCGTGATACTCGAAGAACAAGTGCTGACATGGATATTTCAATTACATTATCAATGGCTTTTGCGCGTGGAACGAGTGATTTTAATGAGCTGGATGAAATGGTAAACAGCTTGCTGGAACTTGCTCAGACACGTGGTGGTGACCAGGTAGTCATTAAGAAAAAAGGTGAAGATGTTAAGTTTTATGGCGGAGGTTCAGAAGCACATGAAAAGCGTTCTCGTGTTCGTGTGCGTATTATGGCAAATACATTGCGTGAATTGATTTTGAAGTCCAGCAATGTGATTATCTGTGGGCATAGAGAAGCGGATTTTGACTGTATAGGCTCTGCAATGTGTATGAGCCGTATTGTTCAGGCTTATAACCGCCAGTGCTGCATTATTTCTAAAACTGGCGGCGTTGAGGCGAAGCTAAGCGCTGCTATGAAACAAAATGCAGAGCATTTAAATGAACGTCATCGTTTTGTAACTGAATCAGAGGCACTGAATCAGCTTCGTGATGAAACGTTGGTGATTATGGTGGATCATCATAAACCTCAGACAAGCAATGGTGCTAATGTGCTTGAGCGTGCTAAGAAAGTGGCTATTTTTGACCATCACCGCAGAAGCGCAGATTTATCAGTAGATCCAATTTTGATTTATATTGAAGCAAGTGCTTCCAGCAGTTCAGAATTAGTGGCTGAGTTTGTACCTTATTTAAGCAATCATATTGAAATTGATGATGTTGAGGCAACAATTATGCTGGGTGGTATGCTGATTGACACGCAAAGATTTACTGTGCGTACAGGCGTGCGTACATTTGATGCTGCAAGCATGATTCGTAAATGGGGTGCAGATCCAATTCTTGCCGATCAGTATCTAAAAGACGATTATTCAACATTTGAAATGAAAAATACAATTACAAAATATTGTGAAAAAAGGGATAATGGTGTTATTATCGCAGCAGTTGCAGAAAGTGAAGCAACAAGCCGTTCTATTATGTCACAGGCTGCAGATTCAATTTTGAAAGTGCAGGAAGTGGAAGCTGTGTTTGTCATCTCTAAAACACTGGATGGAGCGTATGCGATTTCTTCTCGAAGCAAGGGAAATATTAACGTTCAGGTGATTATGGAACGTATGAAAGGCGGCGGACACTTTACAGCTGCGGCTTTGCAGAGAGAACATTCTTCAGTTCAGGAATTAAAATCTGAATTGATTAGAACTTTGGATGATTATTTTATGGAGGTCAAGGAAAATGAAAGTCATCATGTTGGCTGATGTGAAAAAAGTTGGTAAAAAAGGTGAAATTGTAGAAGTAGCAGATGGCTACGGACGTAATTATTTGATTCGAGGCGGATATGCTGTACAGGCAACTGCAGGATCACAGAAAGTTCTGGATCAGCAGAAAGTACAGGAAGCGCTGAATGAACAGGAAAAGAAAGCGAAGGCAGAAGAAATCGCAAAAAAACTGGAAACATTAACATTGCGTTTTCATGTAAAAAGCGGTAAAGAAGGACGTGTGTTTGGTTCAGTTTCTACAAAACAGATTGCTGAAGAACTGAGAAAACAGGGAATTCAGATTGATAAAAGAAAGATTCTTGATACTTCGCCAATAGGTTCACTTGGTGTAACAAAAGTTAGAGTTGAACTGTATAAAGATGTGATTGGCACAATTAATGTGCACTTGTTAGAAAAATAGGAGGTGTTGTCATGAGCAGGCAAATGCCTAACAGCATGGAGGCAGAACAGGCTTTACTGGGTGCGATGCTTGTTTATGAAAAGAGCGTACGCATTGCTGTAGATGAAGGATGTCGCAATCAGGATTTTTATCTGGAAGCTCATCGTAAAATCTATAGTGTGATGGAGTCGCTGGCTGCTGAGGGAAAACCTTGCGATGTGACGACTGTTGCCAGTCGTCTGCAGGATTTGAATCAGCTGGATTCTTGTGGTGGAATGAGTTATCTTTTGCAGCTTTCAGACAGCGCTGTGACTTCAACTAGTACAAAACATTATGTTGAAATCCTTCAAAATAAAGCTTATCTTCGTAATTTGATTGAAACTGCTCAGCAGATTGCGGAAGATGGATTTAATGAAGCTGAAGATGTAGAGATTGTCTTGGACAATGCTGAAAAGAAAATACTGGATGTGACACGTACACGACGTACTGCTGAATTTAGAACGAGTGCAGAAGTTGTGAATACTGTCATGGAAAATATCTATAAGATGAAGAATCAGAAAAGTCGTATTACTGGGATTCGTACTGGATATAAGGAATTGGATGATACGACCAATGGTTTACAGCGCGGGGACTTGATTATTCTGGCTGCGCGTCCATCTATGGGGAAAACAGCGTTTGCGCTGAATTTGGCGCTGAATGCTGCTCAGCTGCAGACAGAGCAGGCTGTGGCAGTTTTTTCGCTGGAAATGCCGGCAGAACAGCTGATACAGCGTATGATGTCGACAAAAAGTGAAGTAGACGGCATGAAGATTCGTTCAGGCTTTTTAAACAATGATGAAATGAATTCATTGGCAGAAGCTGCAACAGAAATGCGTGCTATGAAAATTTATATTGATGATACCCCTGGTGTTCGTGTGAGCGAAATCTTTTCGAAGTGCCGTAAATTGAATGCTGAACATGGTTTGTCACTGATTGTGATTGACTATATCCAGCTGATTACAGGTAATGGAAAGAATCAGGATAATCGTCAGCAGGAAGTTTCTGAGATTTCACGCGGCTTGAAAGCTTTGGCACGTGAACTAAAAGTTCCAGTGATTGCGTTGTCACAGCTGTCTCGTAAAGTAGAAGAACGTACTGAAAAGATTCCAATGCTTTCTGACTTAAGAGAATCTGGTGCGATTGAACAGGATGCCGATATTGTTATGTTTTTGTATCGTGAAGCTTATTATAAGAAGCTGAAAGATAAAGATGAATCTGTGACAAATGAAAGTGTTGATGTTATCATCGCAAAGCATCGTAATGGGGCAACTCGCAATATTACACTGTCCTTTGAAAGAAATATCAATTCCTTTAAGAATCCTGCATTTGAATATGATGGGGTATAGCCATGAAGAAATTTGTATTTTTGGCAGTAGCTTTCCTATTTAGTATAGGTATGGCACTTTTGTTTCCGAATGTCAGTTTCAGTGATACTTCCAGTGGATTAAACAATGTCAATCTTTCTTATGATTCAATGCTTAATCAGGAAGTTGAAGGCGTCTACAATGTTCCTGCAGAAACAACATTTATTTATGAATCAGGAAAACTTTTGGGTGCAGTAGAAGATTATTCAAAAATAGAGCAGTTTCTTCAAGATGTTTATCATGAACAGTATGAAGAAGATTACCCTGAGACTTCACTGGGGCTTGGTGAAGATGTATATATTTCAAAAGAGTTAAGTTTATATGATTATGAAGATATTGATGATAAAATCATTCAGTATTTAAAGACTAATCGTTCTTATGGGGTTGTGGTGAATGCAATTGAGTTTTCAGACTCGAATGGTGTTTATGATACGATTTATGTAAAGAACATAGAAGACTTTTATAATGCGCGTGACAAGTTTTTATTGTATTTCTGTTCAAAAGATACTTTGAATTATGTGCGCAATAATCAGCAAATTCCTGAACTGACAACGTATGGGTCACGTGAGATATCTGTAAAGATACAGGAAACAATCACGGTTTATCAGTCAGTTGCGAAAGTAGATCAGATCCTTCAGAATGAACAGGAAATTTTGTCTTATTTGAGCTATGGTGAAAATCAGACGAAGGAATACTATACGACCGTCGAAGGAGACACTGTAGATGGAGTAGGTGCAAAAACTGGGCTGACAGGGACACAGGTCATGATTTTGAACAATGATATTCTGTTAAGTACAACACAGCTTTTGGAACCAGGAACACAGCTGAATGTGCGCTATTTGGAGCCGATTATCAATGTAGAAGTACAGGTAGAACTGATTCGAAGAGAAGAAATCTATCCGGGAGAAACAGAGATTGAGCTGGATGATACATTAAAAGAAGGAGCATTTGAAGTTGTGCGTGAAGCACAAAATGGATATAAGAATTCTAAGTACATTGAAACATATGTCAATGGACAGTATTCATCTTATTATCTGGCTTCTGAGCAGCAGACTCAAATGCCTGTCAATGAAATTCTGAGAGTAGGTACAATGGTTATTCCAGGAGTAGGTACTGGGAAATTTAGATGGCCGACAGATAATCCTCGTATAACTTGTACTGTTGGATGCTATGCAGGGCATCGTGCAATTGATATCATCAATGTGTATCATCGTTATGGCAATGTCTATGCATCGGATAGAGGTGTTGTTGAAACGGTAAGCTATAACAGCATAGGCGGCTATCATGTGATTATCAATCACAACAATGGTTTAAAGAGTTATTATGGACATTTGAACAAGCCTGCATTTGTGGATGTTGGCGAATATGTGGACGTTGGTGAAATCATTGGACAGATTGGACAAACTGGGGTTGCGACAGGACCTCATATTCATTTCTTCATTTTGAAAGAAGATGGAACACGCCCTCATCCTTGCCGTTATTTAGGATGCAGCTACTAATATGAGATATATTGGATTGTGCAGTGGTTCAAAAGGGAACTGCTGGATACTGCAAACTAGAGAAACGACTCTCATGCTGGATTGTGGTTTTACTAAAAAATATTTATTTGAAAAGATGAAAGAGTGCGGTATTGATCTTTCTGATTTGGATGCACTGTTGATTACACATGCACATTCAGATCATATTCAGCAGCTTCGTGTCTTTTCTCATCTTCCAATTTACAGTGTTTGTGAGCTGGATGTTGGGATTCGTTTAGAACCGTATCAGACATTTCAGATTCAGGACATTCAAATTACACCTCTTGCGGCTTCACATGATGCTCAGGGGTGCTGTGGTTATCTGTTTGAGTCAGAGGGAGAAAAGCTTGCTTATTTAACAGATACAGGCTATGTATCCAAACTTAATATTCAGATGATGCAGAATCTGGATTACTATATCATTGAAAGTAATCATGATGTAGAGATGCTGATGAAGACAAATCGTCCATTTGCGACAAAATCTAGGATTTATTCGGATCAGGGACATTTGTGCAATGAAGACTGTGGTCGTGCATTGTCATTGATGATTGGAGAAAATACAAAAGAAATTACATTAGCTCACTTAAGTGAAGAGGCAAATACGCCTGTAAGAGCATTATCTGTGGTTTCGGGCTGTCTTAAAGACTACAAAGGTATTCTGCAAGCTGCCGCGCAGAAAGAATGTATAAAAGGAGGATCAAGATGAAGAAACTTTTGATTCTGGCACTGGCATGTATGGTGCTGTACTGTGGTTTTTTGACGTATCAGATTAATGATTTGAAACAAAAGCTTGATGAAGATGGAACAGATACAGTAACTCATGTGAATAAAACAGTGACTGGTTTTTCTACAGATTTGACGAAAGTAATTGATCAGGCTTCTGCATCTGTGGTTCATGTGGAAATGATGGATACTTCTTCTTCTGTTTATGAGGGAAGTGGAGTGATTGTTTCTGTTTCAGAGAATCAGGCAGTCATTGTGACTAATGCGCATTATACAAAGGGTGTTTCTGAAATATCAGTGACATTTGATAATGGGGAACGCGTTGCAGGGACATTGCTGGGAGTCGATGATTTGACAGATTTAGCAGTGATTAGCACAGAACCTTCTTTTACCTGTGTGCCTGTTTCTTTGGGAGAATCATCTGTTTTGTCACTAGGAGAGTGGCTGATTGCTATTGGCAGTGAAGGAAGAAGTGATTATTCACCGTCAATTTCAGTGGGTGTATTATCAGGAATGAATCGTTCTTACTATGCAGAGATTCAGCAAAATCAAAACTATGAACTCAATGTACTGGTTGCAGATCTGGATATTGTTGATGGTACTTCTGGCGGGGCTGTAGTTAATATGCAGGGAGAATTGATTGGTATTTCTTCTTTGCGTTTATCGACACAAAAAGAAGCTTTGATAGTACCTGTTGAAGAAGTTGAAGAAGTAGTACGTATGATTATTGAAAATCAGGTGGTTGTTCGTCCGACACTAGGTATTTCAACGACTACAATTTCAGAGTTAACTGCGTATCAGAAAAGTCAGTTATCTATTCAGCTGGATCGAATAGATGGATTGTACATTCGTTCTATGGAAAAAATGGGACCTTGTGAACTTGCACTGATGCAGGTGGGCGATATTCTCTTGGAATTCAATGGTACAAAGCTGACCGACTACAATACACTGCGTACACTATTGTATGAGTGCAGTGTTGGAGACGTTGTTGAATTGACAGTTCTAAGAGGCAATGAAACATCGAAAGTGATGGTTACACTGCAATGATTAAGCTTGTTTGTGTAGGAAAGTGCAAAGAAAAAGCATTAATACAGCTGATTGGAGAATATTTGAAGCGCCTTGGTGCATATACAAAAGTAGAAATCATTGAGACGGAAGAACTGGTGGCTCCTCAAAGCAATTCTTTAGCACAAAATCAACAGGTCATTGAACAGGAAAGTGAAGCATCACTGAAAAAAATAAAAAGTGGGGATTATGTCATTTTGCTGGATCTTCATGGAAAGACAATGACAAGTGAAAAGTTTGCAGAGATAATCAAAGATGTTCAAACATACAAGTCATCGGATATCACTTTTGTGATTGGGGGATCGCTTGGAGTGAGCGATGCATTAAGGAGACGTTCAGATTTTGCGTGGAAACTTTCTGACAATACTTTTCCTCATCAGATTGTACGTCTTTTGGTACTTGAACAGGTTTACAGGGCGTTTAAGATTCTCCGTAACGAGCCTTATCATAAGTGATTTTGCACTTGTAACCGCTTTAAAAATGGTTTAAAATGAAGCTAGGTTATTAGGAGGAATTTCGAAAATGAAACAGGTTTCTGTATTGGTTGTGGATCCAGTAGGACTGCATGCTCGTCCAGCTACTGTTGCGGTAAATGCAGCAAGCAAATTCAAATGCGATGTAAACATTGGGTTTAAGGGTCGTTCAGTAAACATGAAGTCTATTATGGGTGTTATGTCTTTGGGCATTCCTACTCAGTCTGAAGTAGTCATTTCTTGCGATGGTGTGGATGAAGAGCTTGCAATCAACTCTATCGTAGAAGTTCTGCGTACTCAGAAGGTTATTGCTTAATTTGTGAATAAAAGGACAGCTGTGAGCTGTCTTTTTTTTGTCTTTTTGTTACAATAGAACTATGTATTGTTATGTGATGAATTATCGTGAAATGGATACTGAGCTGTTTGCACTGGAATGCAAGGCTCTTTTTGGTGTTGAATGTAATGGAAAGGTCTTAATCAGTGAAAAGGATGTATCGGGTGAGCATAGTCCCTTCATGCATGAAAAGATGAAGATTATTGCTGAGGGAAACAGTGCTGATGAATTGTGTGAAAAAGTTGAAGCAATGAACTTAGAAAGTGATGTATATAAGGTGATCTTTCTTGGAAGACATACGCATGTTGATTATCATGTACAGGTGTCTGTTTGTCGAAGATTGGGTACTGCTATTGAAGGGGATTTTTCTTTAAAAGATCCTAAAGTGCTGTACGGTGTAGTTCATCATCAAGGAAAATGGTATTTTGGTACTGTTGAAAAAATGGAAAAGCGCTGGCTGAAACATCAGAATAAGCCTCATTCCTATACTTATTCACTGCCTGTGCGCCTAGCTCGTATTCTGATTTCATTGTCTGGAAGAAATGATCGTAGTCGTACATTGATTGATCCATGTGCTGGTGTGGGGACTGTTGTGCTGGAAGGTCTACATCTTGGCTATGATATTATAGGCATCGAGATGAATCCTCCGATTGCGCAGAATGCAAATCAAAACTGTGCTTATTATGGTTATCCGGAAGTTGTACAGTGCATGGATATGAGAGAAGCAGACATTCATGCTGACTGCGCTATTTTGGATATTCCTTATGGTGTGATGGAAAAAGCAGAGGAACAAATGCAGCTTGAACTTCTCAAGGGAGCTAGAAAACTGGCTGATGAGCTGATTTTGGTAAGTGTTGGACCTATGAGGGAACTGTTAAAGGAATCTGGATGGCAAATAGAGGCACAAGTTCCTTTTGTGAAGCAGCAGTTTGTCAGAACAATCAGTATTTGTCGATCCCAAAAACTTTAAAAACATGTGTGAAAGCGCTTAGAACATGATATAATGATAATATCAATAGAAGAAAGAGGAATAGAAAATGAATCAATATGAAATCTGGAAAAACCATCCAAATCTTGATGCTAAACTCAGAGCTGAACTTGATACTCTGAATGAAAAGCAGATTGAAGACGCATTCTATACTAATATTGAATTTGGTACAGCAGGTATGAGAGGCCTTTTGGGCGTAGGATGCAACCGTATTAATGTTCATACTATCCGTAAGGCAAATCAAGGTTTTGCCAACTATATCAATGCCAATGGGGAAGAAGCTGCAAAACGAGGTATCGCAATTGGTTATGACAATCGTCATATGAGCTATGAATTCGCAATGGATTCTGCAAAGATGCTGGCTAAGAATGGCATTCGTGTTTATGTGTTTGAAAGCCTGAGACCTACTCCTGAACTGAGCTTTGCGGTTCGTCATTTTAACTGCTTCGGTGGTATCATGATTACTGCTTCTCATAATCCAAAGGAATACAATGGATACAAGCTGTATGATGAAAAGGGATGTCAGCTGGTTCCTGCACTGGCTTCACAGGTTATTGCGGAAGTTAACGCAATTGAAGATCCACTGGCTCTGGTTGCAGAATGCACACCTGAACAGGAAAAACTGATTACTGTTGTTGGCAAGGATGTGGATGAAGCTTACTATGCAGAAGTTTTGAAGATTCAGATTCATCCAGAAGTAGAAAAAGGTAATATGAGAATCGTGTTCTCTCCTGAACATGGTACTGCAAATATTCCTGTGCAGGAAGTTTACAAGAGAACTGGATACAACTGCATTCCAGTTGTTGAACAGTGCACACCTGACCCTGATTTCTCTAATACAAAGACTCCAAACCCTGAAGAATTGAAAGCTTATGAACTAGCTCTGGAATATGCTAAAAAGCATGAAGCTGAACTGATTCTGGTTTGTGATCCAGATGCTGACCGTATGGGTGTTGCAGTATTGCATGAAGGTGAATATCATGTATTGACTGGTAACCAGTCTGGTGCAGTATTGATTGAATACATTCTGTCTCAGTATACAGAAATGGGTACAATGCCTGAAAATCCAGTAATGTTTAACACTGTTGTAACAAGTGATTTGGGTGAAAAGATTGCCAACAAGTATGGTGTTGTCTGCGAAAAGACATTGACTGGCTTCAAGTTCATCGGTGAAAAGGTTGCGAAGTATGAAGTGACTCGTGAAAAGAATTATGTCTTTGGATATGAAGAAAGCTATGGTTCTTTGATTGCTCCATTTGTACGTGACAAAGATGCTCCTCAGGCATGCTTAATGCTGGCTGAAGCTGCTTGCTGGTATCAGGCTAAGGGCAAGACTCTGGTAGATGTACTGAATGAATGCTATGCAGAACATGGTACTTATGAAGAAACACAGGTTGCAATTTCTCTGGCTGGTAAAGAAGGCGCTGAAAAGATTCAGAGCATTCTGGCTAATCTGCGTAAAGATGTTCCAACTGAAATCGCTGGTGTTAAGGTTGTACGTGTTCAGGACTTTGATGTTCAGACAGATGTTGAAAATGGCGTAGTGAAGCCTCTGGAAGGTTTTGTTAAGTCTAACGTTCTGAAGTACTATCTGGAAGATGGTTCTTGGATTGCAGTTCGTCCATCAGGAACAGAACCTAAGTGCAAGTTCTACTTCTGTGTTAAGGGTACAGATAAGGCTGACGTAAAGGAAAAGACAGTTCGTTATCACGAAGCTGCTAAGGAATGGTCTAAATAAATGAATGAACTAGGCACAGGAAATCCTGTGCCTTTTTATGAGATTTGACAAATTGTCTGTAAATGGAGGTTATGATGAAAGAAACGATTCTAGAAAGCTATCTGAAAGGACATTGCGTAAATGCATATGAATTGTTTGGAGCGCATATGTGTGAGGAAGATGGTATACAGGGGGTACGCTTTACTGTATGGGCACCTCATGCCAAAAATGTACAGGTCATTGGTCAGTTTAATGAATGGAATGGTACAAGAGGGTGGATGCATAAAATACATGAGAGCGTATTTAGCGTGTTTGTACCAAATGTGAAAGAATATTCTCTTTATAAATATAATATAGAGGGTGCAGATGGAATCTGGATGCAGAAATCAGATCCGCTCGCTTTTTATAGTGAACTGCGTCCTCATAATTCCAGTATTGTCTACAATTTAGATCACTATCTTTGGAATGATAAAAACTGGATGAAGAGGCGTACAAAGAACTTTGATTCTCCTATGAACATTTATGAAATTCATCCTGCGGGATGGAAACATCATGAAGATGGTTCATGGCTGAATTATAGAGAGCTGGCAGAACAGCTGATTCCATATTTAAAACAAAAAGGATTTACACATGTAGAACTGATGCCTTTAAATGAACATCCATTTGATGGTTCATGGGGATATCAAGCTAGTGGATATTTCAGTTGTACCAGTCGATATGGTGAACCAAAGGACTTTATGTATTTTGTGGATCAGTGTCATCTTTCAGGAATTGGTGTCATAATGGATATAGTACCTGTTCATTTTGTGAAAGATGCATTTGGTTTAGTCAATTTTGATGGTGCACCATGTTATGAATATCAGTACCTTCATGATGCAGAAAGTTCATGGGGAACGCTAAACTTTAATTTGTGGAAAGAAGAAGTGAGATCTTTTTTGATGAGTTCAGCAGCCTTCTGGTGTGATAAATATCATATAGATGGGCTTAGAATGGATGCCATCAGCAATATTATTTACTGGGGAGGCGACAAAAATCGCGGTACAAACGAAGGTGGACTTGCATTTCTTCGCAGAATGAATTATTATCTTTCTGTGAACTTTCCTGAGGTCATGCTGATAGCGGAAGATTCCAGTGATTTTCCGAAGGTAACAGGCTCAACTTATGAGCATGGATTAGGCTTCGACTATAAATGGGATATGGGGTGGATGAATGATACATTGAAGTATTTTTCCGTCGATCCGATTTACAGGAAATATGATCATAACAAGCTGACATTCTCCATGATGTACTTTTATTCTGAACGCTTTTTGATGCCGTTAAGTCATGATGAAGTGGTTCATGGAAAGGGTACGATCATCAATAAGATGTGGGGAGACTATGATCAGAAATTTGCTCAGGCGAAAGTGCTGTACATGTACATGTATACGCATCCTGGCAAGAAGTTGAATTTCATGGGCAATGAGTTGGGGATGTTCCGTGAATTTGACGAAACACGCGAAAACGACTGGTTCCTGTTGGATTACAGCCGTCATGCCGCTTTTGCGCGTTATTTTGAAGACTTATGCAAACTTTATGCGCATCATGCCGCATTCAGTGAAAGAGATTTCACATATGATGGTTTTAAATGGATTAATTGTGATAATGCTGACCAAAGTGTGTTTACTTATTATCGGGAAACTGACACCAAAGCTTATGTTGTTGTACTGAATTGTACACCAAATAGTTATGAAAAGTATCCGATTGGGGTACCTTACAATGGGAAGTATACAGAATTGATCAATACAGAAAAGGAAATCTATGAGGGTTGTACAATGTGCAATGATGAGCCTATTAAGGCTTTGAAAAAGGAACATGACAAGCAGCCATATCGTTTAGAGATTCGACTGGCACCACTCTCTGGAATGATATTCCAGGTGAGCAAGCGTGAAAAGAAGAAGAAAAGTGAGGAAAAATGATGTTTTCAAACAAAGAGGAATTCAAACAGCAGTATGCTGAGCGAATGATCAGAATGTATGGCCGTTCACTGGATTCAGCGGACATTACAGAACAGTACCTCGTTTTGGGGGAAATGATTCGTGAGTATGCAAGCATCAACTGGAAGAAGACGAAAGATCAGATTTCAGAAAACAATGCAAAGAAACTGTATTATTTCAGTATGGAATTTTTGATTGGACGTCTTTTGACAAACAACATGATGAACATGGGCATTTATGAGATGGTTCGTGATGGACTTGATGAAATGGGTGTTGATCTGAATGCACTGGAAGATCTGGAAAGTGATGCGGGTCTTGGAAACGGTGGTCTGGGACGACTGGCTGCATGTTTCCTGGATTCACTGGCTTCACTGCAGCTGCCAGGCAACGGAAACTGCATTCGTTACCAGTATGGTCTGTTCAAACAGAAAATCGTAAATGGCTATCAGGTAGAAGTACCAGATCAGTGGCTGAAAATTGGCAATATCTGGGAAGTTAGAAAACCTAAACATGCCGTAGATGTTAAGTTCTTTGGCCATGTAGAAGTGAAGCAGGACGTGAATGGAAAGCTGATTTTCAATCATGTTGATGCAGAATGTGTGCGTGCAGTACCTTACGATATGCCAGTGATTGGACACCAGACTGGTGAAACAAATACTCTGCGTCTGTGGGATGCAGAAGCGTCAGAAAATCTTCCTGCAGGGAAAGACTTTATCAAGTACCTGGAAGATGTAAACTCTATTACAAGAAATGTATATCCAGATGATTCAACTGAAGAAGGACGCCTGCTTCGTGTAAAACAGGAATATTTCTTTGTGTCAGCTGGTTTGAATACAATTGTAAGAGAACACATGAAGACTTATGGTACAATGGACAACTTCCATGAAAAAGTTGTTATTCAGCTGAATGATACTCATCCAGTTCTATGTATTCCTGAACTGATGCGTATTCTGATGGATGAATACAGCTATGAATGGGATCAGGCTTGGTACATTGTTACTCATACAATGGCGTATACAAACCACACAATTATGTCAGAAGCTCTTGAAAAGTGGCCAGTTCGCTACATTTCTCGTCTGCTTCCACGTATCTGGATGATTATCCAGGAAATTCATCGTCGTTTTACACTGGAAGTTCAGCATCGTTATCCATCTGATAAGGGAATGGAACACCGTGTTGCAATCATCAAGGATGATACAGTGCATATGGCAAATCTGGCAGTGGTAGGAAGCTTCAGCGTCAATGGTGTAGCTGCACTGCATACTGATATTATTAAGCGTGATTTGTTTGGTGACTTTGTAAAATTGTGGTCAAACAAGTTCAACAACAAGACAAATGGTATTACACACAGAAGATGGCTGCTTTACTCCAACCCTCAGCTGAGAGAGCTGCTGAATGAAGTCATCGGAACTGAATATCAGAATGACCCTGCACAGCTGATTAAGCTGATGGATCATGTAGACAATCCTGAACTTCAGGAACGTTTTATGGCAGTGAAGAAAGAACGTAAAGCGATTCTGGCTGCTCTGATTAAGAAAGAAACAGGTATCGAAATTGATACAAATTCAATCATTGACGTACAGGCTAAGCGTCTTCATGCTTATAAGAGACAGCTTTTGAATATTCTGCATGTTATGTATCTGTATCAGAGAATGAAAGAAGACAAGAACTTCAAGATTACTCCACATACATTTGTATTTGCGGCAAAAGCTGCACCTGCGTATGTATTCGCAAAGGCTGTGATTAAGCTGATCAACAGTGTTGCAGAAGTTGTCAACAACGATGCTGACATCGATGGTATGCTGAAGGTTGTGTTTATTCCTAACTACAGTGTATCTATTGCGGAAAAGCTGATGAATGCTGCAGATGTATCTGAACAGATTTCAACTGCTGGTAAAGAAGCTTCTGGTACTGGTAACATGAAGTTCATGATGAACGGTGCATTGACTTTGGGTACATTGGATGGTGCTAACGTTGAAATCGATGGACTGGTTGGCCGTGACAATGATGTTATCTTCGGCTGCACAGTTGAAGAAGTAGCTCGTTTGAAGCCAACTTACAGCTCATGGACTCTGTATAACAGTGATGAACGTATCCGCAAGGTGATTGAATCACTGAACAATGGTACATGGTCTAAGAATGCAGATGAATTCAAGTCTATCTATGCAGATCTGATGTACAATAATGACGAATACTTTGTTCTTCAGGACTTTGATGCTTATGTCAAGGCTCATGAGGAAGTTGAACGCCGTTATCAAGATCGCAGTGCATGGGCTAGAATGTGTCTGGTCAATATTGCGAAATCTGGTTACTTCTCATCAGATCGTACAATCAAACAGTACGCTGAAGAAGTATGGAATATCCATCCAGTTGCAGTAAAATAAAATGACAAAGGACTCCTTCGTGGAGTCCTTTTTAAAATTCAATGGATTTGAATACTTGGTGATCCAGCGTATAAATGGTAAAGCTGTGATCTTCCAAAATTGCATATGTTCTTGGATTGTTTTCTTTAGGAAGTGTGATAGAACCTGGATTTAAAATAATCAGGTTCTTTTCTTTTTTAGCGATTGGAAGATGAACATGACCATAAAGAAGGATATCAATATTCGCCAATGGACGCTCAGGGTTCATGATATGTCCATGGGTCATGGCACACAGTTTATTACCTACCTGGATATGCTTCACTGTGTCCATGATCGGAAAGTTTAAGACCATTTGATCTACTTCTGCATCACAATTACCACGCACTGCCTGAATTTTTAATGTATTCAGTACTTGAATGACTTCTTTTGGAGAATAATGTTCAGGAAGCGGATTACGTGGACCATGATATAAGAAATCACCTAGTGCTAGAATTTGATCAGTTTGATGATGTTTCATAGCATCTAGAAGATGATGTACAGAATCAATAGAGCCATGAATGTCGGATACTACTATTTTTTTCATAATTACCTCACAGTATTATTATTCTAAATGATTAAAACTGTTTCATCAATGAAAATGATAAAAAAAACGTATTTCTTTACTTAATCTGAACTAATTCCAGAATCTGGAAGCACAATTGTTTATTATCTTTATTGTTGATGTATGTAGTACATTGAATGACTTTAGAAAAGAAAATCATTTTCATTGAGTTTCTGAAAAGGTTTTGAAGCGATAAAGACAATAAATAAAGTGGAGGTGATAAGATGAGCAGGATACATATTCAGCTTCACTCTGAAGGATTAACTGTGAAGAAAATCATGGATCGTCTGAAAGATCCAAAGTGGAACTATTTCAATCTAAGAAATTATCTTTCTTTGTTTACAGGGGAAGATATTACTAAGGTTGAACATGTATTTCACTGCTTTAAAGAAGAGCCAGATCAAAGCAGTGATATGCTTCTGGTTTGGGTTATTAGTAAAGAAGGTGCTTATCATGTGTACTGTGTCAGTGTAGAAGAACAATAAAAAAGGTGCCTGAGAATTTCTCAGGCACCTGGCAAAATTATTTTTTGTCGACAACTTCAGCCAGAGCAGCGAGTGTTCCAGAAATATCCTGAAGATTGCTAGGAATGATAAGTTTTGTTGATTTGCCGTCAGCAACCTTTTCAAGAGCTTCATAGCCTTTGATTGTCAGGAAAGCCTGACCAGGATTTGCTTCGTTAATCAGACGCATACCTTCAGCCTGTGCCTGATAAACACGTTCCATAGCTTTTGCCTGACCTTCTGCTTCTGCAATCATTGCTTCTTTCTTAGCTGTTGCACGAAGAATCATTGATTCTTTTTCACCTTCGGCAGTTAGGATAGCTGCACGCTTTTCACCTTCAGCCTGCAGAATCTTTTCACGTCTTTCACGTTCTGCACGCATCTGTTTTTCCATGGAGTCCTGAATATCACGTGGAGGAATAATATTCTTTACTTCAACACGGCTGACTTTAACACCCCATGGGTCAGTTGCTTCATCCAGAATCGCACGCATCTTTGTGTTGATGATATCACGTGATGTGAGTGTTTCATCCAGTTCCAGATCACCAATGATATTACGCAGTGTTGTAGCTGTCAGATTTTCAATAGCGCTGATTGGGCGTTCAACACCATAAGTATACAATTTAGGATCTGTAATCTGGAAATATACAACAGTATCAATCTGCATTGTAACATTATCTTTTGTAATAACAGGCTGTGGATCAAAATCTTTTACGATTTCTTTTAATGTTACTTTATTGGCAACGCGATCCACAAATGGAATTAAGAAGCGAGGACCAGACAACAGTGTTTTATAGTAGTGTCCCAGACGTTCTACAACAAATGCCTGAGATTGCGGAATAATACGAACACAGTAGAGGAGGATTGACGCAACGGCGGCAAACAGGATGATGAAAAGAATGATTTGAAAAATAGGATGCATAATTTTACCTAGCAGATTTTATCTGCATTTCCTTTCTACCTGACAAGCAGGATTAAAAGCGACCATCAACACTCCAGTTTTGTAAATCGCTAAGAAACGTAGGAGTGTAAGTGCTTTGTTTGTGCTGGGACTCAACAGCAGGATTTTTAGTTTGTATAAAGTTCATGATGGTTTCTGCAATTTCTTCATTTTTAACAGGAATAAGTATTTTATCAAATTTTGACATCAACACAACTTTATGATTCCCTTTATATCCTGGACGAGTTTTTTCGTAAATGTTTTGAACATGACGTACAACTGTAATATCAGTATATGGCAGTGCAGTCATCTGTTGAAAACTGTAAGCATAAACCATTTCTTCATTGAATGCAGCATTTTCAATGATTTTACACTGAGCTGCATTGATATGATTCTCTTTAAGAAATGAATTTAGCTTTATTAGTTTAGAAATCATTGGAAGAAGTGAAACTAATAGAAAGACAGTACCTGCAATCATAAACAGATTTGCCAGTTCAATAGATGAAGTAATCACTCGAGAAGTTAGCATCAGAAAGACACTTAAAGTGATTGAGAAGACATGTTCCTGTAAAATGAAAGTTGTAAAATGACGTTTCATGGATGAGGTCTCCTTTCTTTATGATGTTATTTGATTTCTTTGACAATGAGTTTATTACCATCCATGGAGAGGATTTCGACTTCAGTCCCCTTATCAATTGGAGAGTGATTTGCGGAAATGGCGTTCCAAATCAGACCACCAGCTTTTAGTGTACCCAAATGGTCATCAGTAATAGAACTAATAAGTTTAGTGCGCATTCCAATCAGGCGGTCTGCGTTAGTAGGAATGGCTGTACCTCTAAGAAGTTTGCGTGTTATTGGGCGAATTGCCATAGCTAACACTAATGAGACAACCATGAAGACGGTCAGTTGAATCCAGAATACATCATTGAAGATTGCAACAATCATTGCGCACAACGCTCCAAAGGCAAACCAGATACTGACCAGTGCTGAGAGTGTTGCAGCTTCCAGAACGATCGAGGCAACTGCAACAGCGGCCCATAGCCAGAAATAGAAACTCATATTCATTCCCCTTTCTACAGCTGACGGTTGAGATCAACAATCAGCATTTTTTCTTTTTCGTCATATGATGCCAGAAATTTCAATCCGTTGCATTCTTTTTGAATCAGTGTTGAAATCTCATCGACAATATGTTTGTTGCTGATGCGTGCATATCCTTTTCCCATAGATACTTTATTAAGGTGTTCCATAGGTGCCAGATGGAGATCTATTTCGCGTGCTGTTACTGGCTTGATTGCTACTTTCAAAGAGGCTTCATCAATGCCGATAAGACACCAGCGAATCTCTTGAAAATACTGACACGCTACACTGTTTAATGTGAAGTTGTTGGCATAAAGTGTTACGACGTTGGAGTATGTGTTTCCTGTCATCCATTTAAACATGCGATATTCTCCTTTCTTACTTATAATATATCATATTTTGAATAATCTTCAATATCTTATTTTTCTTATTTATCAATCTCTTTCAATTTTTCATGAGATTGAATATAATGATAACAGACAGGAGATACTATGCCTAAAATAGAAATTAGAAATAGAATGGTCAATTATGTGCAAAAGGGTGTTGGAATCGACATTCTTTTTCTGCATGGGTGGGGCCAGAATATAGAAATGATGCTTCCAATTGCGGAACATTTTGAAAAAGATTTTAGAGTGACTGTTCTTGATTTTCAAGGACATGGAGAAAGTGAAGAACCTGAAACTTCATGGTCAGTACAAGACTTTGCGGATGCACTGCATGAATTCTGTGAAAAATTAAAGGTTGAAAACCCTATAATAGTAGGTCATTCTTTTGGCTGCAGAGTTGCCTTTCATTATGCAAAAGACCATCCAGTGCGTAAGATGGTACTGACAGGTGCTGCTGGTCTGAAGCCAAAAAGAGGTCTGGACTGGTATGCTAAGACCTATACGTATAAAATGGGTAAGAAACTGATTCAGCTGACAGGAAATAAAGAGTTGGAAGAGAAACTAAAACGCAATTCAGGAAGTTCTGACTATCGTAATGCGACAGGAATTATGCGTGAAACTTTTGTGAAGGTAGTCAATGACGATGTACGTGATCTGCTTCCTGAAATGACTATGCCAACTTTGTTGATTTTTGGTGAAAATGATACAGCTACTCCAGTAGAAGACGGGAAATTCATGGAAAAACAAATGAAAGATGCAGCACTGATTATCTTTGAACAGGATGATCATTATGCATATTGGCACCAGAGTGTACGCTTTAATCGTATTCTGGATGCATTCTTTGAGAAAGAAAGAGGGGAAAAGGCATGACAGTAATGGTTCGAATTCTTGCCTTTGTGCTATGTGCAGCATTGATGTTTCTGCCTACGAAACATGCACTGCATATGTTTCAACAAAATCGCTATGAGCTGAAACGCTATACAGATTGGATGAAAGAGAAACTGTCTCGTTCATTCTTTAAGCTTTATAAAGAGTTTATTTGTTTTGTCTTGATTTTGGTGTTTTTGTGGCTTCCGAAAGTATGGATGATTCTTTTAGCAGATACAATTCTGGCACTGCTGATTTTATTTGTCTGCTTTAAAACTGAAAAGAAACGTCAGGCAATTAAACCTTTGAATCTGACATGGCGTGTACGCCGTCAGCTGGTAGTATTGATTGTGTTGGATATTCTTTTGTTTGTGCCATTTGTTATTAAGCTTCCATTCAAATGGATGGGCTTTCTAATCATCCTTGCTTATCTGTGCAACTGGATCATGATGTATCTGATGGCTGTTATCACTGAACCAGTAGAAAACATGATCAAAGAAAAGTTCATGAAGATGGCTAAGGAGATTATGAGAACTTGTCCTGCTAAAATTGTTGGGATTACTGGAAGCTTTGGAAAAACATCTTCTAAGAATATTCTGCAGGAAATTTTATCAGAAAAATATTATTCACTGATGACACCAGCATCATTCAATACACCAATGGGAATTACGATTACAGTTCGTGAAAAACTGAAACCTATCCATGAAGTGTTTATCTGTGAAATGGGTGCAGATCATGTTGGGGATATTCAGCAGCTAAGTGATTTTGTAAAACCTGAAATTGGTATTGTGACTTCGATTGGTCCTCAGCATTTAAATACGTTCGGTACTTTGCAGAATATCATCGATGAAAAGATGAAGCTGATTGAGAACTTGCCAGAACATGGTGTAGGTGTACTGAATCTGGACAATGAGTATATTCGTAACTATCAGTTAAAAAATAACTGTAAAATTGTTACGTATGCGATTAAACAGGAAGATGCAGATCTGCGTGCTGTGAATATTGTATATTCAAGTCAGGGAAGTCATTTTGAACTGCTGCAAAAAGGTGGATCATGTACACCATTTAAAACGAAGCTTTTAGGTGAGCATAATATTGCGAATATTCTAGCAGCGATTGCGGTAGGGCTGGAAATGGGGATTTCCATGGAACAGCTTCAGCGAGCTGTCGCAAAAGTAAATTATGTTGAACATCGTCTAGAAGTAAAGAAAATCAATGGACTGACATTCATTGATGATGCGTTCAATTCTAATCCAGTAGGATCATCCATGGCACTCAATGTGTTAAAAATGATGCCTGGAAAACGCTGGATTGTAACACCAGGTATGATTGATTTAGGCGAGAAACAAGCTCAGCTCAACAAGGAATTTGGTATGAAGATGCTTCACAAGGCAGATGAAGTTATCTTAGTTGGCATCAATCAGACCAAGCCGATTTTAGCAGGTTTAAAAGAAGCGGGTTTCGATAAGAAACATATTCATGTGGTTAAGACAGTCAAAGAAGCTTTTGCGATTGTTTATCAGAATGCTTCTTCTGAAGATACCATTCTTCTGGAAAATGATCTTCCAGATGCATTTAATCAATAGAAACAAGACATCTCACAACTGATGATGAGATGTCTTGTTTTCTATTTGATGGATAGTGTTTTCTAGCGCGATGGCTCCTGCACGTACCGTGTTGAGACATCTGATTTCTTTTGAATAAAGACGTGGTTTAATATCTACGCATTTTCTAGCACCTAAGACTTTTTCAAATTCTTTCATAAGAAGCTGTGTATAGGGGCGCAGTTGTGCAAAGTCATGTGCTTTGGTATCTACATATTTCAATCCTAGTACAGCAGCAGCTCCACTTAGACATCCACATAGATCACCACACTGAAGCCCTCCTCCAAAGGCAGACATCATTCTTACGCTATTGATGTCTACATCCAAATGATAGGCTTCAATACCTGCCATTAGAATTGTTTCTGCACAGTTGTAGCCTTGTTGATAATATTTTTCTGCAATTGTTTCTAGCATTGTTGTACCTCTTTCTTTTTTCTATTTTACCATAAGAAAAGATAGCTTGTTAGGCTATCTTTGATTCATTAATTCATCAAGATATGATTTAAGCTCAAGGATCTCATCTTTTTCAAGTTCATCCTGCTGTACAAAATTCATTAATAATTGTGCAATTGAACCATTATATAATCGATCTGCGAGCTGTTTGCGAGTGTTTTTCTCATATTCTTTTTGAGTAATGACTGGTGAAAACAGAAGTTCTTTTTGACTTCTGTCTACTTTGATGATTTCTTTAGCCGCAAGACGGTCAATCATTGTACGAATGGTCTTGCTGGACCAGTCTTTCTTTTTTTGAAGTGCTGCAATGATTTCGGATGCAGTTTTAGGACCGTTTTCCCATAAATAGCTCATTACCGCTAATTCACTGTCACTGATTTTCTTTTCCATAACTTATTCTCCAAATAAACTGTCAATGTTTATGCTTGTGTTGTCAAAAGTCAGCTCAAGATGCAGATGAGGTCCTGTTGCAATTCCTGTTTCACCAATCAATGCAATGGTTTCTTTTTGCTGTACTTCCTGATTGATTGTAACATAAATTTCACTTAAATGATGATAATGTGTTTGATATCCGTTTTGATGATCGATAATAATGTAATTTCCTGATTCTGAGTCATATCCGGTTTCAACAATAATGCCTGAATAAACTGCGTAGACATTGCCGTATCTTTCTATAGGGTTGATGACATCAGTTCCATTGTGTCCTGCATAACATCCCCACTGACAAGTGATTTTATAGGAATCAACAGGTTGTACCATCATGGAGATAAACTCTTCTGCAGAGAGTTTTTGTGGTACATCAGATACTTCTGAAAGTATTGTATCAGAAGCTGTCATCTGCTTAGGGACTGTTTTTTCCTGTGCTAAAAGTGGTAGGACACTAAGTCCCATAATGAATAATACAATCGTAAGTGCAAATGTAGTTTTATATTTTTTGTTCATAAGATTCCTCAGTCTTTCTTTAGTGTTTCTAGCTTTTTTAGATAAAGCAATGGATTGAAAGGAAGTAAATCCTGCCTGCATGTCAATCAATAATCTTCCATACTGTTCAATTTTTTCAGAATTCTGTTCTATGATACTTTCATCACACATCATCTCCATTTCCTGATGGATTCTAAAATACATCAGATAAACAAATGGATTGTACCAGTAAATCATTTTTATCAACTGCAGAAGCAGTGAAATCATACGATGATGATATTTGATGTGAAGCAGTTCATGTTTTATTATCAGTTCCAGTTCACTGTCGCACAGCTGAAGTAATTCTTTTGAAAGAATCATAAGATCCCAGCGAGTGAGTGGAAGAGCGGCAGAATGGATGTGCGGCAAAATGAGTGGTTTCAGATGATGCAGATCAGTATATTTTAATACTCGATTATCATGACATTCTTCTGCTTCCTCTTGTATGCGCACATTTAAAAGCCATGCTGATCGAATGAATTGAACTAGAAGTATCACAATACCTGCAATCCAAATCATCTGTGGATGAATGAAATGTGTGTTTGAAGCTTCTTCGATAATGACTTGTTCAAAGACCTGTTCCATATTGTGAGTGATGTGTTCTGCAGCATTCTGTATTTGTACTGCAGTTTGAGAAGCTTTAGAAGATACTGGTATTTTGATTTGAATAGGTATCATCAGCTGAAATAATACAGGAATCCATAAGAGAAGATGCCATTTTGCAGGTATTCTCTTTAAACATGTTTTCTTAAAAAGCAGAAGCATCACAATGGATATAGAAACAGGAATTGTAATGTTTATGATGTTTTGAAACAGTTCAATCACCCCCTGGACTACAATTGTGGTCAAATACATATTACATCTGTAGTCTATAACTGTCAACAATAAATCGTATCAAGTACTAGATAAAAGTAAGAAAACGTAGAAAAATAGTGTACAATAGTACCAAGGAGATGAACTTTTATGGAAAATAGAAAAGAAGCATTTTTTGAATTTGCGAAGGAATTGTTTGCGATTGATAGTCCTACTGGATATACACATCATGCGATTGCGTGGCTGAAAGAAAAGGCTGAAAACATGGGTTATAAGACATGGATCAATGCAAAGGGGAATTTGTATGTTGAAGTAGAGGGCGAAGACAATACAATTACAAAAGGGCTTTGTGCTCATGTGGATACATTAGGGCTGATGGTTCGTTCTATCAAATCAGATGGGAAACTCTCATTTACTGTTTTGGGTGGACCGCTTCTTCCAACATATGATGGAGAATACTGCCGTGTGTATACAAGAGAAGGTAAAGTTTATACAGGTACAATTTTGTCCACTTCACCAAGTGTTCATGTATATCCTGATGCAAGAAGCTCTAGTCGTGAATGTGAACATATGGAAGTGCGCTTGGATGAAGTAGTGAAAACTGCAGAAGATACTAAGAAACTTGGAATTATGAATGGAGATTTTATTGCGTTAGATCCTAAGACAACTGTAACTGAAAGTGGCTTTATTAAGTCACGTTTCTTAGATGATAAGATTTCAGTGGCTTGTCTTTTTCAGGTATTAAAAGAACTGAAAGAAAAGAATTTGAAACCAAAGCATAGAACACTTGTCATGATTACAGTCTATGAAGAAGTAGGTCATGGAAACAGCTGGATTCCATCAGATGTAAATGAACTATTAGCTGTAGATATGGGATGTATTGGACTGGATCTTGCATGCAGTGAATATGATGTCAGCATTTGTGCAAAAGATAGTTCAGGACCTTATGATTATCATATGACCTCAGAACTGATCAATATTGCAAAGCAGAAGAACTTGAATTATGCAGTAGATATTTATCCAATGTATGGTTCTGATGTTTCTGCAGCACTGCGTGGTGGTCATGACATTAAGGGAGCTTTGATTGGTCCGGGTGTACATGCATCTCATGGTATGGAACGTACACATTATGATGGACTAAATGCAACAATAGAACTAATTCTAGGCTATCTTTTGTAGCGTAAAACAATTCTTTTGAGTATAATAGTAGAGAATTGTCTGAAGGGAATGAAGATTATGAAAATTAGAGTTGCGGTCTTGTTTGGCGGAGAATCTGTTGAACATGAAGTGAGCATCATCTCTGCTTCGCAGGCGATGAATGCACTAAATCCGGAAAAATATGAAGTGATTCCTGTATATATTTCGAAAGAAAGAGATTTTTACAGTGGGCCAGAATTAAGAGATATTAAAACATATACAGATATGTCTTATTTAAAGAAAACAGTACCAGCAGTTCATTTAGTAAAGAAAGATAATCAGGTTGTGATTGAATCATTAAAGAAGTCTTTCTTTAAAAAGAATGAACCGATTCCTGTAGATATTTGTATTCCTGTGATGCATGGGACAAATGGGGAAGATGGATCTATTCAGGGGCTTTTAGAAATGCTGAAAGTACCATATGCAGGCTGTGATGTGATTTCGGCAGGATGTGGTCAGGATAAGGCAGTGATGAAGCATATTCTTGAAAACAGCGGTCTTCCAATGTGTCCATGGACTTGGATTTATGCGTGTGATTATGAAGATCACAAAGAAGAAATCAAGGCAAAAGTGAATGAACTTGGTTATCCAGTGATTTTAAAACCTGCATGTCTTGGTTCTTCTGTAGGGATTGTGATTGCCCATAGTGAAGAAGAACTGGATGCAGCAGTAGAAGAAGCTGGTCAGTATGATGAAAAGATTGTCATTGAACAGATGGTAAAAAACTTAAGAGAAATCAACTGTTCTGTGCTGGGGGATCATTTTGACTGTAAGGCTAGTGTGCTGGAGGAAGTCACTAAGGGTGCAGAAATTCTAGATTTTAAAGACAAGTATTTAGGAAATGGAAAGACAAAAGGGGCAAAGAGCCAGGGAATGGCTTCAGCTAGCCGTATTGTACCTGCACCTGTATCTTTAGAAACAACGAAGTACATTCAAGATTTGGCTGTCAAGACATTTAAGACACTGGGGGCAAGTGGAGTTTGTCGTATTGACTTTATGATTGATGGTGAAAGTAATGAAGTGTTTGTCAATGAAATCAATACAATTCCAGGTTCTTTGGCATTTTATTTGTGGAAGGAAGCAGGTATCAGCTTTAGTGAGCTGATGGATGCGCTTGTCAAACAGGCGATTGATCGTCAAAGAAGACGTGAAAAGAGAATTACATCTTTTGATTCCAATATCCTGAGTAATTTCAGTGCAGGAAGCGCAAAAGGTGCTAAAGGAGTCAAGGGAGTGAAATAGTCACTCTCTTTTCTTTTAATAGAAAATGTAAGAGAATTATATAATTTTCATAATTATGAAATTTTTGTGAAAATTTTACTGTAAGTATTGTTGAAATCAACAATATTAAGATTTATAATTTAGACATCTAATCATAAGAGAGGGCAAATATATGAAAACAATGAAAAAGGCATTCATGAGTGCGCTGGCAATCATGATGGCAGCTTCTTTGGCTGCCTGTGGTGATTCCTCCTCAGACACACCATCTGGCTCGGATAATTCGGGTTCGAACACTGTTAAAATTGGTCTTCACTTCGAATTGACTGGCGAAGTAGCGGATTATGGAAATGCAGAATTAAAGGGGGCAAAGCTGGCGATTAAACAAGCCAATGAAGCCGGTGGAAATTATGAAGAAGTAATCTATGATAATAAATCAGATACGACAGAAGCGGTCACTTTAGCTGCGCAGCTGGCAAATGATGGTGTAGCAGGTGTTGTGGGTCCTGCAACATCAGGATCAAGTGCTGCAACTTATCAGATTAAGAATGATGCAAAAGTGACGGTGATTTCTCCTTCTGCAACACAGATTGGTGTCACACTGGATCCTAGTGGAAATGTGTATAATTATGTTTTCCGTATTTGTTTTGAAGATTCATATCAGGGTGCTGCAATGGCTCAGTATGCTGTGGATACATTGGCAAAAGGCAAGGTAATTATTTATGCAGATAATTCCAGTGATTATGCAAAGGGTTTGACTGAAGCATTTACTGAACAGTTTAAAAAGCTGGGCGGAACAATCGTTGCGACAGATTACTATTCTAAAGGAGACACTGATTTTAATTCTGTTTTAACAAAGTTTAAAGACATGGATTATGATGTGCTGTATATTCCTGGATATTATAATGAAGCTGGTTTGATTATTAAACAGGCTCGTGAAATGGGAATTGACTGTGAAATCATTGGCTCGGATGGATTTGACTCTGAATCTTTGATTGATCTGGCTGGTGCTTCTAATTTGAATAAAGTGTATTATACAACTGCTTATACAACAGTTGGTGCTTCTGATGCACTGCAGGCTTTTATTGATGCTTACAAGGCTGAATACAATGAAGAACCTAGTATGTTTTCTGCTCTTGCATATGATTCAACAAATCTGTTGATTCAGGCGATTGAAAAAGCAGGTTCTACTGATTCTGATGCTGTTCGCAGTGCTGTTGAAAATATTGAATTTGATGGTGTTACAGGTTCATTTAGTTTTGATGAAACTCATACTCCAATCAAGTCTGTACTGGTTGTTACACTGGTAGATGGTGTACAGGGTGATGCTGTAGCTGTCAGTCCAGATGTTGACTAATTAGTAAGAAAAAATAGACAAATAGGAGAAAGATTCTTTCTCCTATTTTCGCACTTGAAAGGGGAACTGTTTATGACTCAATTTCTTCAGCAGATGATCAATGGACTATCACTGGGAAGTATCTATGCACTGGTTGCGTTAGGGTACACGATGGTTTACGGTATTATCAAACTGATTAATTTTGCCCATGGGGATATTTATATGCTGGGGGCATATATTGGCTTTATTGTAACGACAAAGCTGGGGCTTGGTTTTTTTCCTGCTTTAGTGATTTCAATGGCAGGGTGTGCGCTGATTGGTGTAACGATTGAACGTATTGCCTATAAGCCATTGAGAAATGCAACACGTATTACTGCCCTGATTACAGCGATTGGGGTTAGTTATTTCCTTGAAGCTGGAACTCAGCGTGTGATGGGAGCTGGCGTTCAGACATTTCCGAATGTGCTGGCCAATGAAACAATCATGTTTGGGGATGTGCGTATCTCAACTCAGCAGATCGTTATCTTCTCAGTAACCATTGTGCTGATGGTGGCACTGACTTTTTTAGTCAACAAGACCAAGGTTGGACGTGCGATGCGTGCTGTATCCGTGGATCCAGATGCTGCTCGTTTGATGGGGGTGAATGTAGATGCAACGATTTCATTTACATTTGCGATTGGATCAGCACTTGCAGGAGCTGCAGGTGTATTGGTTGGTTTGTATTATAATTCTATCAATCCTTTGATGGGGATGCTTCCAGGCATCAAGGCGTTTATTGCCGCGGTATTTGGCGGTATTGGCATCATTCCGGGTGCTATGCTGGGTGGATTCTTTATTGGTGTCGTTGAAACACTGGTTGCAGGATACTGGAGTTCATTGTGGAAAGACGCTGTGGTGTATCTGATTCTGATTGTGATTTTGATTGTCAAGCCTGCTGGGCTTTTAGGCAAGAATGTGAAAGAGAAGGTGTAGTCTATGAAAAACTGGATGAAAAAAGAAAACCTTCTCTGGCTTGGATTGATTGTTTTGAGCTATGCAGTGTTAAATATTTTGATTTCTGCAGGAATCATTAACAATGTGTATAAGACAGTACTAATGACCATTGGTATCAATATTATTCTGGCGATTTCATTGAATCTGATTATTGGGATTACTGGTCAGTTTTCACTGGGACATGCAGGCTTTATGATTATTGGTGCATACAGCTGTGGTGTCATGCTGAAAAGTTTTGTATCTGGAGTTCCGGGTGTTTTTTTGGGGATTATTGCAGGTATGGTCATCAGTGCATTTGTAGCTTTAGTGGTTGCAATCCCAACGTTAAGATTACGCGGGGATTATCTTGCGATTGCTACGCTTGGTTTTGGTGAAATTATTCGTATTGTTATTTTGAATATGAAAATTACCAATGGTGCAGCAGGATTGATTTTACCGAAGGCCGTATCATGGCATATGATTTTCTGGGCAGTTGTGATTTGTACCATTGTTGTGGTGAACTTTGGGCGTTCAGCGCATGGACGTGCTTGTATTTCTGTGCGTGAAGATGAAATTGCAGCTGAAGCTATGGGAATCAATACAACTCAATATAAGATTTTAGCGTTTGTCCTTGGGGCAATGATTGCATCTGTTGCCGGCGCACTTTATGCAGGGGCATTCTACGTTATTAAACCGGATATGTTTACTTACTCAAAATCGATAGATATTCTTGTTTTAGTGGTTTTTGGAGGTATGGGAAGCATTACTGGATCATTTATCTCTTCAACATTGGTGAGTCTGTTAAATACTGTACTTCAGCAGTTCTCATCAGTTCGTATGATTGTCTATGGTTTAGCACTGGTTGTGATTATGGTCTTTAGACCTAGTGGACTTCTTGGCCGTAAAGAATTGACTTTCAGCGGATTATTGAAGGTGTTAAAGAAAGGAAAGGGGGCAGCACAATGAGTGTATTGAAAGTCACTGGACTGACAAAAAACTTTGGCGGGCTGTCTGCCGTTTCCAATGTGAATATGGAAATTGAACAGGGTGAACTGATTGGATTGATTGGACCCAATGGTGCCGGTAAGACAACGCTGTTTAACTTATTGACAGGAGTGTATGAACCAAGTGAAGGTACAATTGAACTGAATGTGGATGGAAAGATGATATCCATTGAAGGAAAGAAACCTTATGTAATTTCAACGCTGGGTGTATCTCGTACTTTTCAGAATATTCGTTTGTTTAAAGAGTTGACTGTATTAGATAATGTGCGTATTGGTATGCATCAGTCTGTGAAAACTTCTGTCATTGGATCTATCTTGCGTACTCCAGGTTTTTATCGAGAAGAAAAAATGCTGGAAGAAAAAGCGTATGAATTATTAAAAATTGTTCATTTGGATGAACATGCAGAAGATCTTGCGAAGAATCTTCCATATGGGAAACAAAGACGTTTGGAAATTGCGCGTGCTTTGGCGACAAATCCAAAGATTCTGTTTCTGGATGAACCTGCTGCAGGGATGAATCCGCAGGAAACAGCTGAATTGACTGAACTGATTCATGAACTAAAAGAACATTTTCATCTGACTATTATCTTGATTGAACATGATATGTCACTGGTCATGAGTATATGTGAACGCATTTATGTACTTGATTATGGACGTTTGATTGCGAAGGGGAATCCTCAGCAGATTAAATCCAACAAAAGAGTCATTGAGGCTTATCTTGGGGAGGATGCATCGTGTTAATAGTAAAAGACTTAAGTGTTCATTATGGTGTGATTCAGGCTTTGAAACAGGTCTCTGTTGAAGTTCATGAAGGGGAAATTGTTGCTTTGATTGGAGCTAATGGAGCAGGCAAGACAACACTTCTGCATGCGATCAGTGGACTGGTAAAACATGAAGGAGACATTCTGTTTCTGGGCAATTCACTCAGCAAGGCAGATAGTCGTGCCATTGTAGCTGCAGGAATTACACAGGTTCCAGAAGGAAGACGTATTTTTCCTGATATGAGTGTCACAGAGAATCTTTTGATGGGAGCTTATCTAAGAAAAGATAAAGCGGGTATTGAAGAAGATATGAAGATGGTCTTTGAACGTTTTCCTCGCTTACAAGAGCGTAAGAAACAGCTGGCAGGAACACTCTCTGGCGGTGAGCAGCAGATGCTGGCGATGGGAAGAGCTCTTATGGCAAAACCTAAACTTCTGCTTCTGGATGAACCGAGCATGGGACTTTCTCCGCTTTTGGTTAAAGAAATTTTTTCTATCATTACCTCTATCAATGAACAGGGAACCACTGTACTTCTGGTTGAACAGAATGCACGCATGGCGCTGCAGATTGCGGATCGAGCTTATGTCATGGAAACAGGTAAAATTGTATTGAGTGGCACAGGTGAAGAACTGTCTGCATCAGAAGATATCAAAAAAGCATATTTAGGAGGATAAGGAAGTATGTATGTAAAAAATCGTATGACTGCCAATCCTTACTGCATTAGTAAGGATACATCCATTTCAACTGCGTTGGATATGATGGCGGAAGGCAATTTTCATCGTCTTCCTGTTGTAGAAGGCAAGCGTCTTTTGGGTCTTGTTACAGAAGGTCTTATTTCTGAACACACTCCATCCAAAGCGACCAGTCTTTCTATTTATGAATTGAATTATCTTTTGTCTAAGACAAAAGTGGATTCTATCATGATAAAAAATGTAATTACGATTGGTCCTGATGCGCTTTTGGAAGAAGCTGCAGTATTGATGCGCAAGCACAATGTCGGATGTCTGGTTGTTTTAGAAAACAATGAAGTTGTGGGTATCATCACTCACAATGACATCTTTGATGCTTTTGTGGATTTGCTGGGGTATTATGAAGCGGGTTATCGCTATGTGATTCAGGTAACAGAAGACAAGCCAGGAATTTTAAAAGATGTTGCAGAGTGTTTCTTTGATCAGAAGGCATCCATTACAAATTTGGCAGTGTATCACTATCCAGGAATTGTGGATATTGTTATACGTGCACGCGATGCAGAACCTGGCGCAATGAAATCTGTTTTGAAATCACGTGGATTTAATGTAGTTTCTGTAACACAGAAAGAGTAAAAAAGATAGAATATAGCAACGAAGAAGACCTCTTTTGAGGTCTTCTTCGTTTGTATAAAGGGATAGAATTATGATAGTCATTAAGGGGAGAATGACTTCTTATGCAAGTTAATATCTCCTGTGAATATAGAATAAGAATTTTATCGAATAAATTTTGTTTCAATGTGTGAAAAGATGTAAATGATCATGTTTGTCAGAATATGTTACTTTCATATTTGGCCAGCGATGTTCCATCCATTCGTCATCATAATTCATATCAAGGAAGTTATCGATAGCATTTGCAGGAACTGGTGAAGTCTGTCGGTTTGTATAGCGAATCATTGCACCACAGGTTAATAATCCATCAAAAACTAAGACAAAAACAATTACCCAAGTAATGATTTTTCCATAAAGAGGGGATATTTTTTCGATTTCCTTTTCCATGATTGGATAGAGAACTTTCATCCAGACAATCGCAAGAATCCCCCAGAAGATACAATAGATAACATTCGTTCTGCCGCCAATACTAAGTTTCATATGACTATAGTCCCAAAATACAGTTCCAAATACCAATTCTGTAAAAATACTGCAGATGTATTCATATGCTCCACCAATAAAAAAACCAGCTAAAAATAAAATAAGATATGACTTGTTTGCGATAGGCTTTAGAGTGATTGTCAATACGACTGCACCAATACCCCAAACGACCGAAAATGATCCATACAAAAGACTGGAACGATTCATCCAAACATCTCCTGCAATACGGCAGTAACACATTTCAATAAGTGATCCTAGAAAAGCTGAAACCAAAAATATCCATATAATCTTATCGAAACATAGGCCTTTTGCAAATGTTAAGCTTTGTACTGAAGAGTCTTCTAGAATACCTGGATAAGCTTTGTTTAAACGTTTCCAAATGGAATCACTAAGATGTGTGGCTAGATTCTGTGTTTCTTTTTTTCGATAAATGGCTTCTTTGCGTAGTTTTTGGGTTTTTACAGAATAGATTACGCTCATAAAATCAACGACTACCAGTATTGCCGTTGCTGTTGCCAGTACATTCATCAATAAATCCGGTACAGCTCGCAGAAAACCATGGATAAAAGGATGAATAATTAATATAACAATTGCAATACATAGAGATGCAGTGATTTCAAATAAAAACTGAGACTTTAGATTGAGGGTTGGTATATTTGATGTTTCTATCTCTTTCAGTCCACATATTCTTTGAACAAATATTTCAGCAATACTCCATAGAACATGGAAAACAATAAACGCAAATATTATTTGCAGGAAAAAGTTTTGATTCATTGTTGGAAATGTATGGATAAGAATGACTGTACAGATTCCATAGGTTATTTTGACAGGAAGATTAAGAAACCCTTTGTTGATGAATTGGTGTTGTTTGATGGCTGAGTAGACGATTTCAGCGGACCATCCAATGAACGAATAGAATATTAAGTAAAAAAAAGAATCAGCAAGTGAATAATGTATCATTTGTTTTGAACCTCCTGACTAAAGTGAAAAAAAGAATAACATAATATAGTAATTACGAAATATTCAAAATGACGGAAGTGTCTTATTTATATACATTTTTAATGATATGTTAAAAAGTTTATAATAATTCTTTAAGATACAAAACTTATTCTATCGTGCGTTAATACCTATGTGAACTACTCGGCAACAAGTTACCGAGCTTCTTGCTTCACCCACCACCGCTTGATGATATCTAAAGATATCGCCAAGTCTTACACAGTGTCCACAAGCGTTAGGTTCGGGCTATTCCATCCCTACCATAATATGTTTATCGAAGGTTTATGCACTCTTCAGTATGCGTAGACCTTCTTTTTTGATGTTGATAGCTGCATTGTGATCTCGACTCATCTCTAATCCACAATCGCATTTCATCATTCGTAATCCAAATCTTTCATTTCAGGATGCAACGTGCCACAGTTGTGACATATCTGTGATGATGGAAACCACTTGTCAACTTTTACAAAATGCTTATTTCTTTCTGCCAGTTTGTATTCCAGCATGTTCAAAAACATCCCATATCCGTTATCCAATGTCGCTTTCCCATTGCCAAATCCTTTATTTGACATAGATTTCATATTCAAACTCTCTACACACACTACATCATACTGATTGGCTATCTCAGTAGACAGTTTATGCAGATTGTCTTTTCTTTGATTGGCGATATATGAATGGATCTTGTTGACTTTCTTCAGCTGTTTTAGATAGTTCGATGATTTCTCTTCTGTTTTTTTAGAGCCTTTCTTTCGTGATAGTTTTCTCTGTGCTTTAGCCAGTTTCTCATGACTTTCACGATAGTATTTATGATTTGAACCTTTGTTTCCTTTATCGTCCACATACAGACCTTCAGAAGCATAATCTAGTCCTATCGCATTTTCTATATCAGGTACATAGTTTGATTTAAACTCATCAAACTGAAACAAGACAGATACATAGTATTTCCCATCGCTCTCCAATGATATCGTTGCAGATTTGATGATCCAGTTTTCTTCTGGCTGTCTATGAATCTCTGCTTTGACTTTTCCAATCTTAGGTAATTTGATTCTATTATCAAGAATAGATACTGTACCTTTTTGATTATTGGTCGTATAGGACTTTCTACTATGCTTTGAAGATTTGAACTTTGGAAAACCATTCTTCTTTTTACGTGATTTATCGAAAGCATTACGAAAAGCAGTTTGAAGATTCAGTTGGACATTGGCAAGTGCCAGGCTGTCTACTTCTTTGAGATAAGGATATTCCTCTTTGTATTTCGCTGGTGTTACAGATACAAATTTTCCTGTCTCTTTATAGCTTTCAATCTTATCCGCAAGCATCAGGTTATAGACTTTACGACAGCATCCAAACGTTTTAGCGAACATCGTCATCTGTTCAGTGTTTGGATAAAGTCTGTATTTGATTGATTTGTACATCACTGAATCCACTGCCTTTCTATCTAACAATAGTATAGGCATTCGGTTGAAGAGGAGTCAATAGGGTGTCCCTTATGCACACATCACCAGGATTATACGCATGTTAATGAAACGAAAAACGGGGTTTTCATCTCGGAAACAAGTTACCAAGAATTCCCTCCCCGAACTCTTAAAAACTCAGGTCTTAAGAAGTTCTTCCTTTTGTCTTGTGGTAAACTATGGTATAATCAAAATATATTTAGGAGGAACAATCATGTCTACACCACATAATGCCGCTGTTAAAGGGCAAATCGCAAAAACAGTTTTAATGCCAGGAGATCCGCTGCGTGCTAAGTTTATCGCAGAAACATTCCTGGAAAATCCAGTACAGTTCAATACAGTTAGAAATATGTTTGGCTATACTGGTACATATAATGGCAAAGAAGTTTCTGTAATGGGAAGCGGTATGGGAATGCCTAGTATTGGTATTTATTCTTATGAACTTTATACACAGTATGATGTTGAAAATATCATTCGTATTGGTTCTTGCGGATGCTACACAGCAGATCTTCATGTTTATGATGTTGTATTGGGGACTCATGCTTATTCAGAATCAAGCTATGCGAAAATTCAGAATGGTTATGATAAACCTACTAATTTGCCATCAGATGAATTGAATGATAGAATTCGTGAAGCTGCTAAGAAAGTGAATATTCCGATGGTTGAAACAGGTATTCACAGTTCGGATGTATTTTACCGTGAAGGATCGCTGGACTACATTGATGAAATTGTTAATGTTTATGGTGCTAAGGTGTGTGAAATGGAAAGCTTTGCCTTGTTCCACAATGCGAACCAGCTGGGTAAGAAGGCTGCTTGTCTTTTGACTGTATCTGACAGTTTCGTTACAAAGGAAGAAACTACTGCAGAAGAAAGACAAAACTCTTTCACAAACATGATGAAAATTGCATTGGAAGCAGCTGAGTAAGCTGCTTTCTTGGTAAATGTATGAAAATACCTTCGTTTGTAAGAAAAGGTGAGACACTGGGTGTATTTGCACCGAGTGCGGGTGTTGGAAGAAAGCTTGACGATTTTAATAAATCATTGAAACAATTAAATGCTTATGGATATAAGACAAAGCTAGGAGCATTGGTAGAAGTGAATGACATGCGCTCTGGCACAGGGAAACAGCGTGCTGAAGAATTATTAATGTTACAGAATGATACTGAAGTGAAGGCTCTTTTCTGTGCTGCTGGTGGTGATTTTTTGATTGAGATGCTTCCTTATGTCGATTTCGAAGAATTGGCCAAACATCCTAAATGGATGATGGGATATTCTGATCCAACGAGTTTGTTGTATATCTTGACCACTAAGTATGATGTGGCAACACTTTATGGAGCCAATGCTGGTTCATTTGATGTAGATGAAATCCCAGAATGGCTGATGGCTCCGTTAGATATTCTTTCTGGAAAAAGTGTTGTACAGAAAAGTACAGAGTATTGTGATCCATGTTTTAGAAGTGGTCCTGCTGTGTATGAAACTGAAAATCACTGGAAGTCATTTTCGGGTGATTTGAAAGTGACTGGTCGATGTATAGGGGGATGCTTAGATTCTTTAAAGGATTTGTTTGGGACACCGTATGATGGTACTAAAGAGTTTATTGAAAGATACAACTCTGAAACACTTATCTGGTACTTTGATATTTATTCAATGACAGCTGAAAATGTGTATCGTACACTGCTTCAAATGAGAAGTATGGGTGCTTTTAGAAAACATGATCTTGTCATTGCAGGAAGAGTATTATTTCCATCAAGTGAAACGGGTATGAGTTATGAAGATGCTTTTAAAATGGCATTGGATTGTGATGTAGTGATGGATGCAGACATTGGTCATACCTATCCTCGCATGGTGATGGTCAATGGGTGCGTTGCATCTGTAGAAGTAAAGGATACAAAGGGTTCTATTTATTTTGAGTTAAATCAGTAAGGAGAACATAATGGATGCAAAGGTAGATGTAAGTCAAACAGTATTGGAAACAAAACATCTTATTCTCAGACCATGGAAAAAAGAGGATGTGAATGATTTCTTTGAATATGCCAGTGTTCGTGGTGTTGGTGAAATGGCTGGATGGTCCCATCATGAAACGATAAGTGAATCTGAAGCTATCTTAAGGATGTTTATTGAACATAAAAAGACCTTTGCGGTTGTGTTGAAAGCAAATCAGAAAGTCATTGGTTCTGTTGGGATTGAATCTGTAAAAGATCATGCAGGTGAAGAATTAAATGATTTGAAAGGAAGAGAAATTGGATATGTCCTTTCAAAAGATTACTGGGGACGAGGATTAATGGCGGAAGCTGTACGACGTGTGATTGACTGGTGTTTTCATGAACTGAATTATGATTTTCTGCTATGCGGTAATTTTGTTGAAAACAGACAGTCTGCAAGAGTGCAGCAAAAGGCAGGGTTTCAGCCATATCGACAGATTGAATATACAACTTCATCACAGGGAATAAAAAAATCTGAAATGAGAATATTAATGAATCCAAAAAAGGAGAAATAGAATGAAAATTGGAATGATTGTCGCGATTGTCGACGAAATGAAACAGCTTTTGAATGAATATGGTTCAGAAATGACTGAGATTAAGAAAAATGGATATACAGTTTATAAGTCAAACTTGAAAGGTCATGAAGTATTCGCAGTACGCAGCGGTGCTGGTGAAATTGGTGCTGCTGCAGTTGCACAGCTTTTGATTACTGCATTTGATGTAGAATTGATTGTCAACTATGGTGTAGTTGGAGGTCTGATTCCAGAAATGGGTGTTACTGAAACAGTGGTTGTAAAGGATGTTGTGCATTATGATTATGATACTTCAGACTATGATCAGGTGCCTGTAGGACGCTATATGGAGTTTGATGATATTCATGTGCCAACGACTCAAAAATACGTTGAGCTGGCTTTAAAATCACATCCTGAACTTCGTGCAGTTTCCTGTGCATCAGGTGACAAATTTGTTGAACCTGCTGAAAAGAAACGCGAACTTCATGAAAAGTTCAACTGTGAAATCTGTGAAATGGAAGCAGCAGGCATTGTATTGACTGCAACAAGAAATGGAGTCGATACACTTTTAATCAAGTCTGTATCTGACAGTGTTGATGGAGGCATGGAAGAGTTTGCCCAAATGGTAGAGCGCTCCGCAAAACTGTGCATGGAAGTGCTGATTTCAGTGTTGGAAAGTGTAGAAGCTTAAAAGAACGGCCGTCAGGAATCTTCCTGACGGTTTTCATATTCATAAAAGTGAAGCAACAAGAATGAAATGTTTGTCATGTTCTGTTACAATAATCTTAGGAGATAATAGATTATGAAATTAGTATCATGGAATGTAAATGGACTTCGTGCCGCATTAAATAAAGGATTTATGGATTTTTTCAATGAACAGGATGCAGATATTGTAGCTCTTCAGGAAACAAAACTGCAGCCTGGACAGGTAGCATTGGACATGCCTGGATATCATCAGTATTTCCATTCTGGTGAAAGAAAGGGCTATTCATCGACAGCGGTATTTACGAAAAAGGAACCGATTAGTATTGCCTATGACTTTGAAAATGAGAGTGATCATCCAAAAGAAGGTCGTGTGATGACACTTGAATATGATGATTTTTATTTCGTCAATGCTTATGTGCCAAATTCAAAGGAAAAGCTGGCTCGTTTGGATTATCGTATGTTTTTTGAAGATGAACTTAGACAGCATTTAAAGAAGCTGGATGAGAAAAAGCCAGTTATTTACTGTGGAGATTTAAATGTTGCACATGAAGAGATTGACTTGAAGAACCCACAGTCGAATCATTTCAATCCAGGTTTTTCAGATGAAGAACGTGCGAAGATGACAGAACTGTTGAAGAGTGGTTTTGTCGATACATTTAGAAGATTGTATCCAGACAAGGTTGAATATTCCTGGTGGAGTTATCGTTTTAATGCACGTGCTAAAAATATTGGATGGAGAATTGATTATTTTATTACTTCAGAGAGAATGATGAAAAGAGTACTTGATTCTAAGATTTTAATGGATGTAACAGGTTCAGATCATTGTCCTGTTGTGCTTGAAATCAAAGATGAAAAGGAATAGACTAATTCTATATAGGTAGGTGTTAAAGATGAATGTAAAAGAAAGAGTACTGGCGTACAAAGATGAAATGATTGAAACTCTGGCTAAACTGGTTTCATACAATTCAGAACTGGATACTTCTGATCCTGCATATCCTTTTGGAAAAACAAATGCAGACTGTTTAAATGCAGCTCTTGAAATTTGTGCTGCAAATGGTATGAAAACAGTGAATCTGGACAATTATATCGGCTATGGTGAACTGGGTGAAGGTGAAGAAGTAGTAGGTGTGATTGGACATCTGGATATTGTGCCAGCAGGTGAAGGATGGAACACAGATCCATTTGTGCTTACAGAAAAAGACGGCAAGCTGTATGGACGCGGTTCTTCTGATGATAAGGGCGGTGTTGTTGCGAGCCTTTATGCACTAAAGATTCTTCAGGACATGGGTGTAGAGTTTACTAAGCGTGTTCGTCTGATTATGGGATGCAATGAAGAAACAGGTTCGAAGTGTCTTGCGTACTATGTCAAAAAAGAAGGTGATGTTGACTATGGGTTTACACCAGATGCAATGTTTCCAGGGACATTTGGTGAAAAGGGAACTGTAGGTGCAACTTTTAGTGCAGCTTCTGAAAAAATTTTGGGGATTAAAGGTGGTGCTGCAACAAATGTTGTCTGTGCACATGTTGAAGCGAAGCTAGCAAAGAATGCATGTAATCTCAATCAATTAAAAGCGTCTTTGATTTCAAATGATTTGAAATTTACAGTCGAAGAAAAAGAAACTTATGATGAAGTACATGTTTATGGTGTTGCTGCACATGCATCAACTCCTGAACATGGACGCAATGCGATTAGTTATTTGATGGATGCACTTTATGATGCTGGTATCGAAGATGATTTTGTTTCTGCATATCATCAGATGATTGGTTTAGCGACAAATGGTGAAGGATGCAATGTAGCTTTAAGTGATCATTATGGTGCATTGACACTGAATATTGGTGTGATTGGCATGAAAGATGGAGTGATTACTGCAACGATTGATATTCGTTTCCCTGTAACATTGACTGCAGATGCAGTTACTGTTCCAATGAAGGCTGCTTTTGATACAACCAAGGCTGTACTGAACATTCATGGTACACATGAACCTCTTTTCTTGCCTTTGGATAGTGATCTTGTCAAAGCTCTTGTGAGTGCATATCAGAGTGTGACAGGGGATACAGAAACTCAGCCTATGACGATGGGCGGAGGCACTTATGCAAAGGGTATTAAAAATACAATTGCGTTTGGTGGAGGATTCCCTGATTCTGAAAACTGTCATATGCATGATGCGAATGAATTTATTAAGATTGATGAGCTTTTGAAACAGACTGAAGTCTATGTTCAGGCAATCTTGAATATTTTGGCACTGTAAAAAGTTTGACCTGTCGAAAAATCGACAGGTCTTTTATTTACTAGGAATGTTCTATCAGAACTGTAGTAGATAGTAGTTAATAATATCTAATTCGCATAATGATGAATACAGATTTCACAAAGAAAGACAAGTCTTAACTTGAATAATTATATTGTGTATAATATGTTCGTATCAAGAAGAAGTATTAGGCAGTTGAAGCAGTTTGTAGTAAAACTGAATGAATTCAATCAGCTAAATGCTTCTTCTTTTTGTTTCTAAGAAGGAGGAGGATCATTTCATGAAAACTGTCACTCTGTCAAATCGTTTCTATTATCGTGAATTGGATGAACAAGATGCATCAGCTATCAAAAATGATATCGTTCTATACAACCAAATGCTTCATAAAGCGTATAAATACTTGACGCTGAAGTATCAGGGAATCAATTGGGATTTTGATTCACTTCAGAAAGAAATGAAACGTCTGTATCATACCAATGATTATTTTCCTCTGTCTGTGATATGGAAAGCGAAACATATACTCAAATGCAACTATGAACAGTACCAGTTGTTTATCAAACAGAAAAAACATCAACTCAAAAGAATCGAATTCAAAATC